>DATJTM010000487.1:0-46877 GCA_035503395.1 Luteitalea sp. | reverse complement strand
AGGCTGGTCGGCGACAGGCGCACCGTCGACGGCATGATCCCGTAGTCGTTCTCGGCCGGTTCGTCGTGCACGTAGCCGAGGCGTGTCCACGTCTTGCCGCCGTCGGTCGTGCGGGCCGCGACCACGCGGCCTTCCTTGTTGTTCGCCTTGCCGGCCGTGAGCAGCAGCGTCATCGTCTTCGGGCCGTCGACGATGTAGTCGGTGCGGGCGGCGATGCCTGGGGTGCCGAGGTCGGGGAGGGCGTGCGGGCCCTTCCACGTGCGGCCGCGGTCGGTCGAGTAGTAGAAGCGCGACGGGCCGACGTGGATGCTGGCCATCCGCGCGGTGAACACGAAATCGGGGTGGCCGAAGGGGATGTCGCCGGGGCTCGGCGTGACGGCACGACCGCCGGATTCCGACGGCACGCCGGCCTGCTTTTCGCCCGGCGGCGGCTTCAGGTCATCGGGCCGTTCGATCTTCCAGGTGGCGCCGCCATCGAGGCTGCGGGCGAGCAGGTGCTCGGCCGGTTTGGTGTAGTCGATGGAGTGGCCGCTGGTGCTGTCCTTGAAGTATCCCGCCTCGAATCCGACGAGAATCTCCTGGCCCCACTGCCAGATGCCATGATTGGCTGGCCAGCCGCCGTATCGACCGGCGACCTTGTAGACGTCGACGTGCTGGACCGACCGCGGTTGTCGCGGGGCCGCCAGCAGGAGGGTCGATGCCGCCAATGGCAGCATCGCGAACGTGAGGAGCATTCGGCGCATGCGAGATACTCGCACTTTTCGGAACACGTTTCAAAACTCGCTTCGTGGCCTGACGCTGGTCGTCGCGGGCGCGATCGGCGGTGGTCTGGTTGCCTGGGCGAGCGCTCAGGACCGCGAGCAGGATCCGCCGATGGGGCAGGCACTGTTCGTCGGCGACGCGGTGCTCAAGCCCTACGACCCGACCGCGGCGCTGGTCACGCGCGCCACCGACGTCCGCAAGGCGAAGTACCCGGCCACCGACATCCACGCGCACTGGCCGGCGAGCGTCGAACCCGCCGCGTTGCTGAAGGCGATGGACGACCTCGGCGTCGAGCGGTCGATCAACCTCAGTGGTGGCTTCGGTGATGCGCTCGACCGGATGCTGGCCCGCTTCCACGACGCGGCACCCGGGCGCCTGGTGATCTTTGCCAATATCGACTTCAGCAAGATCGACAGCCCGACGTTCGGTGCCGACCACGTCGCGATGCTCGAACGGGCGCATGCGCGTGGCGCCGCCGGCCTGAAGATCTTCAAGAACCTCGGACTGACCATCAAGGACGGCAGCGGTCGCATCGTCGCCATCGACGATCCACGCCTCGATCCGATCTGGGAAGCGTGTGGTCGTCTCCGGATGCCGGTGCTGATTCACTCGGCCGATCCGGTCGCGTTCTTCTCGCCGATCGACGAGCACAACGAGCGCTGGCTACAGTTGAAGCGGCATCCGGACTGGAGCTTTTACGGACCGCAGTTTCCAAAGCGGGAGGAGGTGCTGATGCAGCGCGATCGGATGATTGCGAAGCACCGGCGCACGACCTTCATCGCCGCGCATCTCGGTGACAACGGCGAGGACCTCGCGGCCCTCGAGCGCCGGCTGCAGGCGAATCCCAACCTCGTGGTCGACCTCTCGGCGCGCGAGGCGGAACTGGGTCGTCAGCCGTACACGGCGCGCGCATTCCTCATCAAGTGGCAGGACCGTGTGCTGTTCGGCACCGACCGGTATCCGGGCCGCGTCGATCAGCCACGCCATCGTCTGTACTACCGGCTGCTCGAGACCAGCGACGAGTACTTCAAGTACTACGACCACCCGTTCCCGCCGACCGGTGAATGGCGGGTATATGGCCTGCACCTGCCCGACGCGGTGTTGAAGCGCATCTACCAGACCAATGCCGATCGCGTGCTCGGATGGACGGTGCGCGAGCGCAGCAAACGGTAGGGACGGCCCGCCCGGCCGTCCGCATCTGCACAGACCGACGTCACGTGGTGTGCGGACGCCCCGGCGGCGCGTCCCTACCCAGGCGTATCGATCCGGCTGCCACGGAATTGTCACAGGACCGCATGCGTCACCGCGGCGGCGATCGTCCGCCGCTGCGCCACGTGTACGACGCGGCCACGCCGGCGGAACAATAGGGGAACGACGAACGACGAACGACGCACGACGAACGGCGGAATCTCGAACGTCGACGGCACGCGTCCTCGGCGGTTCCGGAACGACCCGACAAGTCGGGTCGCTACGTATCGAGTCAGTGATCCTGTCGGCCGGACAAAGTCCGGCCGCTACACCTCATGGACGGCGCCCATCCCCGACCTGTCGACGGTGGGCGGCGACTCGAAGATCTTGCCTGGATTCATGATGCCGAGCGGGTCGAGCGCCTGCTTGATGGCGCGCATGGCGGCAATCGCGGTCTCGCCGGCCTCCGCTCGCAGGAATCCCATCTTGTGCAGGCCGATGCCGTGCTCGCCCGAGCACGTGCCGCCGAGCGCGAGCGCCCGATGCACGAGCGCGTGATTGAGCGCTTCGGCCCGTCGCCAGTCCTCGGCGCTCTCGGGATCGATCAGGTACCCGAAATGGAAGTTACCGTCGCCGACGTGCCCGAGCACGTAATACGGCACGCCCGACGCCTCCGCCTCGGCGATCGAGTCGAGCAGGCAATCGGCCAGTCGTGAGATCGGCACGCAGGTGTCGGTGGAGATCACGCGTCGGCCCGGATAGGCGTGCACGGCGGCGAAGTAGGCCTGATGCCTGGCGGTCCAGAGCCGCGCGCGTTCCTCCGGACTGCTGGCCCACGCGAAGGCCTCGCCGCCGTTGTCGGTGGCGGCGTCCTGTGCATGACGTCCTTGCTCCTCGACGTCGGACGGCGATCCATGGAACTCGAGGAACAACATCGGCTGCACCGGCAGCGTCAGTCGCGAATGCGCGTTGACCATCCGCACGGTGTACGCATCCACCAGCTCGCAGCGCGCAATCGGGATGCCCGACTGGATCATCTGCATCGCCGTCTGCACGGCGGCGCCGATCGTGGCGAACGAGCAGGTCGCGGCGGCCACTGCTTCCGGCAGCGGATGCAGCTTCAGCGTGACCTCGGTGATCACGCCCAGCGTGCCTTCGCTGCCGACCATCAAGCGCGTGAGGTCGTACCCGGCGCTGCTCTTCTTCGCACGCGTGCCGGTGCGCATCACCTCGCCGGTGGCCGTCACCACCTCAAGCGCCAGCACGTTCTCGCGCATCGTGCCGTAGCGCACGGCGTTGGTGCCGCTGGCGCGCGTTGCGCACATGCCGCCAATCGACGCGTCGGCACCGGGGTCGACGGGAAAGAACAGCCCCTTCGACTCGAGCGTGCGGTTGACGGTCGTCCGCAGCACACCGGGCTGCACCGTGATCGTCATGTCCTCGGCATGCACGGCAACGATGCGCTTCATGCGGCTGACGTCGAGGCTGATACCACCCCGGATCGCGAGGAGATGCCCTTCCAGCGACGACCCGGCGCCGAACGGGATCACCGGCGTGCGAAATGACGCGGCCAGGCGGACGGCATCGACGACGTCCGCCGTGCTCTCGGCGAAGACGACGACCTGCGGCGGCGGGATGTGCGTGAACGCGGACTCGTCACGGCCGTGCTCGGCGAGCACCGACGCGACGGTCGAACAGCGGTCCGCGAACCGGCGTCGCAGGCCTTCGATCAGCGCCGCTGACAGCGGCGGCACGGACGCCGCGTCCGTCGTCATCGACTCGCGCCGTCAGCGCCGGGGCGCAGGACGACATACGTCGGCAGGCCCACCGACTTGAACCGCGCCAGCAGCGACTTTGCCGGCTCGGCGTCGGGATCCTCGGCCTGCACCTTGACCTTCACATATCCCTCGAGTGCGGCCTTCACCGACGCATCCTCGAACGTCGTCGAATCCATCGTCAGGCAGTTCTTGCACCATGTCGCCCAGAAGTCGATGAGCACCGGCTTGTTCTCGCGCTCGGCCTGCGCCAGGCCGGCCGCGAGTGACGACGTCCAGCCGGCGTGCAGCTTGTCCTCGACGCTCTTGCTGACGGCGCTCGCATCCACCCAGCGATTCTCGAAGAGGGTGTACGCGAGGTAGCCGTAGTACACCGCCGTGCCGAGGATCAGCACGCCCATCACCTGCTTGACGCGCACCATCCACATGCCCGGCCGCGGTAGCGAGGCCATGCCGGCGCCAGCGATCGGCCACGGGATCGCCATGCCGACGCCGAGTACGAAGGGCAGGGCGAGCGCGATTGTCGTACCGCCTGCGTAGAGGCTGCTGGCGAAGAGCACGACCTGGATGACGACGGGCGCGACACACGCACCGGCAAGCAGCGCGGCGACGGCGCCCATGGTGAATGCGAGCGGCAGCGACCCGCGACGGTCCTGCGTGTTGCTCGGGCCACGCGCCAGGTTCGAGAAGTCGATCAGGATGACGTCGAACATCGCAAGGGCGAGCACGACGAACAGGATGGCGATGCCGAGGTTGAACCACGGCGAGGCGTTGATGGTGCCGAAGGTGCCCGCGGTGAGGATGACGACCAGTCCGAGCACGCCGTAGACGAGCGCCATCGCCGCGCCGTACGCCAGGCCGAGGATGAAGCCGCGCTGTCGCGAACCTGCCTGCGCGCCGGCGCCGATGATCGCCAGGTTGATCGGCACCATCGGCAGCACGCACGGCGTCAGGTTGAGCGCGAGCCCGCCCAGCAGCACGACGATGAGGATCGCAAGCGGACCGCGGCCTTCCAGCAGCGACTTCTGTTGCACGCCCTGTTCGGCATCGCGCAGGAACTGCAGGAAGTCGGCGACCGGCAGGTAGCCACCGGTCGTGCCGCGCACCGAGAGGCGGTCCAGCGTCGTCATCACGTCGGCATCGCTGACGGGGGCCGCCGGCGCGGCAGCCGGTACCGGCGTCGACGAGCCGATCGAGCGCGTCGTCGGCGCGGCGTTGGGGGCGACCTGGCGTCCGGCCGCCAGTGTCTTGAAGGCGGCGACGTGTGCTGCAACCGGGGCACCACCCTTGCCGACGGTGAGGCGCCACTCGACCGAAGCCGTCTGCGGCGCGAAGCAGACGCGGTCGTCGCAGGCCTGATAGCGAAGTCGACCGGGGACGATGAGTTCACCGGCTCTGGCCTTGGCGTCCACGGTGATGGTGGCGCCGGCGACGAACTCGTGCTCGAACACAGCCAGCGGCTGCGGCTGACCGGCCTGCGCGAAGTCGGTCGGCTCTGGGTAGATCAGGTCGTCGACGCGCACGCCGTCGGGCGCGTCGACCGACAGCACCGTCGGGATGAGCGACGGGTCGCGCGGGGCATCGGACTGCACATGGAGTCCGGCCGGCAGGGTGACGCGCACCGCCACCCGGGTCTTGCTGCCGGGCGCCACCGCCGTTGCCTCGACGAGCGGGACGACGTCGGCCTTCGGCCTGCGCATCTGCGCGGCCGGTGTCGCCACCGTCCAGGCGTACGCTCCCAGGACGAGCACGACTGCACCGAGCCGGCGGCTCAGGGCCCGCCAGCTGGACTCCCGCCTGACCTGCAGATGATTCACCCCTGCATCGTAGCAACACAACAGGAGAACAGGAGAACAGGAGCCAGGAGTCAGGAGAGCAGGAATCAGGATCGGCAGCCGGCTGGTCGGCTGGTCGGCAGTCGGTAGTCGGCAGTCGGCAGTCGGCAGTCCCACACACACGACGTCGGAAGTCCAAAGGCAGAAGTCAGAAGAGGAAAGCATCCGGCAGGCTGCGCGTCGGCGGCGAGACGGGATCGCTGTACGCCTCGCTCTGCTTCGGCGTTCTTTTCTGGATGATGCGGGACCCGGCGCGCGGGCCGCCCAGGGGAGGAGACATGTCGCACGAGACCCATCTTGGTTGCCGGTGGTTCGAGGAAGTCTGGAACAGGCGGAATCCCGACGCGATTGCGGCGTTGACCCCGCCGGAGATGCGGGCGCACGGGGCCGACGGGCAGGAGCGCGGCCGCGACGGGATGCGGCAGTTCTACGAGATGTTCGTCGCCACGGTGCCCGACATCCACGTCGAGGTGGTCAACTGTGCGCATGGCGGCGACCATGCGGCGGTGCAGTGGGTGGCCCGCGGCACCCACTCAGGGAACGTCGACGGTTGGCCGGCCAGCGGGAATCCCATCGAGGTCACCGGATTGACCCTGATGCGGCTCGAGGGCGATCGGATCGCCGAAGCCTGGGACTCCTTCGACATGGCCGGCTTGATGCGGACGATGAACGCTCCGCCGGCGTAGGCGTCAAGGCTCAAGGCCCAAGGCCCAAGGTTCAGCCGATCAGCGACGCCGTCTCAGGCGCTGACGCCGACGCGGAACGTCCCGGTGAAGCCGGCGGCCGGGCTGCCGTTCACGGTGGCCATCTCCGACGCGAGGCTGTCGGCGAAGATGCCGTCGCGCAGATTCGTCGTCGGATTGACGCCGCGCGAGGCGTACACGCCCTGTGTGTGCACGGTGGCGCTGACGTCCTCGGGGAACGCAATCTGCGTCACCTTGAGGGACTGGCCGGCCCTCGCCACTTCGACGTGGATGTGCGTGGCCCGTCCCTGGTACCAGCCCGGGTACAGCGTGGTGAACGTGGCCTCGCCGGCGGCGTTGGTCACCTGGATGCCGCGCAGGTACGTGCGCGCGGTCTGCGACCCGTACTGCGAGTAGTTGCCGGCCACGTCGCACTGCCAGATCTCGACGGCGACGTTCTCGAGCGGCGCGCAGCCGTTGGCGACGTTGACGACATTGATGGTCAGCTGCAGCGGCGTGCCCTGCCGGTCCTCGCGGATGTCGCTGCGAATCAGGTCGGTGAGCGACGGGTACGGCCCGACCGTCTCGCTCGGCGAGACCGAGCACGTCGCGCTCGTCGTGCCGCCTCCGGTCGTGGTGGTCGTTGTCGTGGTCGTGGCGGCGACGCTCGTCGGACTGGTCGGCGAGTCGCCGCCGCAGCCGGCAGCGAAGGCGGCTGCCACCGTCGAACTCAGGATGAGAATCGCCTCGCGGCGCTCCCGGTTGAAATGTCCCATGTGTCTCGTGTCCTTCCCTCGAGGCGCGTCACTGCGCGCGTACTCGCGGTCGTGTCAGTACGTTGCAGCGCGGTCACGCGCCGGCGCCGGCTCGCGGCCGATCACGAAGTCGGCCTGGTGCGAACGATCCAGGCAGCTGTCGGACGGCTCGTCGACGATGGTGAGGATCCCGCCGTCGTGCTTCTCGTAGAGACCGATGTCGCAGCCGCACGGTAGGCGTCGGCCCAGCACACACCGCGTCAACTGCAGTCGCTCCATCGTCCCCAGCATGTGTCCAGCCACTCTCGTCATTGCGCTCCTCGTGTCGGCAGGCACTCGAGCCGTTTGACGGGGCGACTGTTGCGGAACTGTGGCAGCGGCGTGGCGATATTCAGAACAGGAGAACAGGAGAACAGGAGACAAGAACAGCGGGGAACCGGGACACGGGAACCGGTACGGGGTACCGGGTACGGGGTACCGCGTACGGGGTACCGGGTTCTGGGTACGGCACCAACACAGGTAGGGCCCGTTGTCCCAACGCGGCCCTTCAGGATCCGACGCCGGGTACGGCCCCAACTAAGGTAAGTAGCCGTTGACCTCAGCTCAGGTCGACGAACTTGTAGCCGACGCCCCACGCGGTGAGGATCAGCGCCGGCTGGCGGGGATCGGTCTCGAGCTTCTTGCGGAGGCGGCTGACGACGGTGTCGACGGTGCGCTCGGTGACGTAGGCGTCGCCGTTCCAGACGGTCTGGAGCAGGCGGGCGCGGCTGAAGACGATGCCGCGGCGTGACGCGAGCTGGTGGAGCAGGTCGAACTCCTGGCGCGTGAGATCGACGGTCGCGCCGTGCACGACGACCGTGCGCCGCGCCATGTCCATGGTGATGCCGGCGGCGAGCGTCAGCACCGCGGCATCCGGCGCGATCGCTTCCGGTTCGGCGGCATGCCGGCCACGACGCATCACTGCGGCGATGCGGGCCTGGAGTTCGCGCACGCCGAACGGCTTGGTCAGGTAGTCGTCGGCGCCGCTTTCGAGGCCGATGACGGTGTCGGCCTCGGAGTCGCGCGCCGTGAGCATCAGCACAGGCGTGTTGAGGTTGGGCCCGGCGGCCCGCACCGCGCGACAGATCGACACGCCGTCGAGACCGGGCAGCATCACGTCGAGCACGATCAGCGCATACGCGTCGGCCCGCGCCCGATCCAGCCCGTCGCGCCCATTCGCCACATCGTCCACATCGAAGCCGGCCAGGCCGAGGTGGAGCTGCAACAGCTCCCGGATGGACGGGTCGTCCTCGACGACGAGCGCACGTTTACTCACGGAACCATGCTAAGCGAACGACGAACGACGAACGACGAACGACGAAGGAGGAACGCGCAGGCTGCGGGCTTCTGGCTGCCGGCTACCTGAGAGGGGCGCTCGTACTCGACAGGTTCTCTCGACGAACGACGAACGACGAACGCAGCAGGCTTCGGGCCGCAGGCTACCCGCGCGACCCGCGCGTTACCCGGTTGCCGATTGCCGTACCCCGCCCCCGGTTCCCGGTACCCGGTTCCCGTACCCCGTCGTACGACGAGCCACACTTCCCCAACAGATCGGTGTTGTGATGATGTCGTGGCGACACGACAATCCGGGGTGGCCTGGTGGCGCAGCCTGTACTGGCGCATCGGCGTCGGTTTCGTGCTGGTCGTGCTCGGGCTGTCGTTCGCGCAGAGCCTGATCTTTGCCTACCGCGTCCGACGCGACGCGCAGGACATGCGGTTCTCGCCCAATGCGCTCGCGACCGATGTGGCCTTCGCGGTGTCGCAGGGCCTGGCCGACGGCAAGGGGCTTGACGTCACCGTGCTGCAGCGGGCGCAGCACAACAGCCGCAACGGCATCCACGTGGTGATGCGCGATGGCCGCGTCGAGAGCGCCTCGGCGGTGCCGCTCGACCCGACAGTACTGGCCGGCGCCCGGCTCGTGCTCGATCCGTCGCCGCCCGACGGACATGCTATTCCTCGCACGCGCGGGCCGGTCGTCATCGCGCCGATCCAGGTGAACGGGCAGTTGCAGGGGCTGGTGGTGATGCCACCTCCGGCCGGCAGCCTGATGTTCGAGGTGTTGAAGTTCATGTCGGCGCCAAGCTTCCTCGCGCTGATGACGGCGACGGCGCTGGCGGCCTTCGTGATCTTCCGGCCGGCGCGCCGCGAGCTCGCGGCACTCGAAGCGGCGGCCGAGCGCATGGGGCAGGGCGACCTGCAGGCCCGGGCGTCCGAGCACGGCGGCGACGAGATCGCCCGCGTGGCCGCGGCCTTCAACCGGATGGGCGACGAACTGGCGGCGCGCGACGAGGCGCTGCGGCGTGTCGACCAGCTGCGTCGGCAGATGCTGGCCGACGTGTCGCACGAGTTGCGCACGCCACTGACGGCGATGCGCGGCTTCATCGACACCCTGAAGATGCCCGAGATCGACGCCGATCCCGAGCGTCGCGCCCGCTACTTCGCCACCCTGTCGCGCGAGACGCTTCGCCTCGAACGCATCGTCGCCGACCTGCTCGACGTGGCGCGCCTCGAACACGGCGTGACCGAGTTCGAGATGCGGACGTTCGACATCCGACGGCTCTTCGAACAGGTGGCGCGCCGGCACGAGCAGGCGGCGGCGGACCACGGCGTCCGCCTGGTGATCGAGATCGCCGACGAGGCCGACCAGATCACCGGCGACCCGCATCGCCTCGAGCAGGCCGTCGACAACCTCGTGGTCAATGCCCTCCGCCACACGCCGACCGCCGGCCAGGTGGTGATGCGATCGGCGCTCGACGGCGAGCGTGTCCGCATCAGTGTCAGCGATACGGGGACGGGCATTCCGGCCGAACACCTCGACCACGTCTTCGACCGGTTCTACAAGGCCGACCCGTCGCGCGCGGCGACGGCCGAGGGCAGCGGGCTCGGGTTGTCGATCGTCCGGGCGATCGTCGAGCGCCACGGCGGCCAGGTCGGTGTGGCGAGCCGGCCCGGTGACACGACGTTCTCCATCCTCCTGCCGCACGACGCGCTCGGCTGACCGCGACTTGCGGAAGCACCGGCGCACATATCTGTCGTAGCGTCGGCGAAGGCGGACGTGATATGTCGTGGAGGGAATGACCACGAGCGTCAGCGCGGGCCTGCTCGTCTACAGGCGGCATACACGCCTGGAGGTCTTCCTGGTCCACCCGGGCGGCCCGTTCTGGGCGCGCCGGGATGCGGGCGCGTGGACCATCCCCAAGGGCGGCATCGAACCGGGCGAGGAGCCCCTCGACGCCGCGCGACGCGAGTTCAATGAAGAGACCGGCTTCACGGTCGAGGGCCCGTTCGCGCCGCTGGTGCCCGTCGTGATGCGCAGCGGCAAGATCGTGCACGCCTGGGCGGTCGACTGCGCCGATCTCGACCCGAGTGCCGTCACCAGCACGACCTTCCAGATGGAGTGGCCGCCGCGGTCGGGCCGGCTCGGCGAGTTCCCCGAAGTCGACCGCGCCGCCTGGTTCTCGCTCCCCGACGCTCGCATCCGCTTGCTCGCCGCACAGGTCCCGCTTCTCGATCAGCTCAGGAAATTGCTGGGCTCCTCCGCCTGACGCCACAGCCAGATGCCGGTCAACAGTCGCGCCGCTGGCTGAATCGTCGGATAGAGCACCGCCATCACAGCGTCGGGGAGCACGCCATTGCCGAACGTCGTGAGAGTGCTGACCACGGTCAGGCCGGTGGCCAGCAGGAACCCCACGGCAACCGTCCTCCCCAGTCGATCGCTGTGCCACATCGCCGCCGCCGCTGCCAGGTTGGCCGCCATGAACACCAGCAGCAGGAAGAAGAAGAGGCCGTCGGAGACCGCGGCGAAGCTGGCGAGTCGCTCCCGCAGCGCTGACTGCTCTGCGAGGTTCGTCGCCGCCCGGTAGGCCGGCCGCCAGGTCCAGTTGACGGCGACGAGCACCAGCGACTGCTGGATGCCCTCGGTGGCAGCCCACAGCAGGAAGCCGACGAGCATCACCGTGCTCGAGCCCACCGCGCGCCGCATCCGCACGAGCGTCAGGCCGATGACGCCCAGCAGCACGATGAGCGGGTGGGCGAGCGCGACCACCACGCGGGTGCGGTAGGCGGGATCATCAAGGCGCTCGAGCCCGAGGACTGGGTCGCTGACGGCGCCGTAGACGCGGGGCAGGAAGATCAGGCCCAGCGTCGTGACAGCCGAGACCACCCAGGCCGTCGCTGCGAGGCGCAGGAACGCCGACGACGGGACGCCGGGACGCCAGTCACTCACGCGAGGCGGCCCAGCGGATGAAGGACTTCCAGTTGGGGGCATCGGTGTGGCCACCGTCATGCTGCCGCCACGCCAGCGCGCCGTCGAGGCGATCCTCGTTCACGGCCGGCATCGCCGTCGTCTGCCACGGCCCGGCCACGCCGTCGACCTTCTCGCCCAGGAGCTGATAGACCGGCGCCGCGGCGAGTGTGGCCATCCAGCCGCCGCGCTGGTCGATCCAGTGCGCGTCGCCCTGCTCGGGCACGCCGTGGCTGACGAACACCGGGCGCGGGGCGCAGAGCGCGAACAGCTGATGGGCGTCGACGGGCAGATCGATCGCGGTCTTCGCCCCGGGGCTGTCCGGCGCGGCGCCGTAGCGCAGGAAGTTCCCGGCAAACCAGTGGTATTCGCCCGAGCCGGTCAGGTTCTCGATGGCCTCGCCGAAGGTGCGGCGGAGGAGCTTGCCGCCGCCGGCGCCCGACGACGCAATCAGGCCGTAGCGAAACCGCGTGTCGTAGGCCATCGTGACCAGGGCCGCCTTGCCGTACCGGGAGACGCCGTCGATGCCGACGCGCTTCGCGTCTACGGTCGCGTCGCCCTCCAGATAGTCGAGCGCCCGGCTCGCACCCCACGCCCACGCCCGCAGGGCACCCCAATCGTCAGGCCGCCGCGGCCGTCCCTGGTTCACCAGCCCGATCACACCCTGCCGGAGACCGGCGCCGTTGTCGGCCTGCACGCTCGACGGATTGAGCAGCGCGTAGCCCCAGCCGGCCGCGATGAGCTGCTCGGTCGATGGCGGATCGTCGCCGGGCCGTGATGCCGGCGGTCTGAAGTTGGCTGGCACCGGCGGTGGCGGATCGCCCGGCAGGCCGCCGCCCCGGAACATGATCATCACCGGCACCCGTGCCGTGACGTCGGCCGGCGTCACGAGCATCAGGCGGATGTCGACCGTGATGGCGGGATGCGCGGCATTGTCGACGTGGCCGACGACCTCGCGGGCCCGCACCGGCCGCCCGGCCACCATCGTCGAGACGCGGCGCACCTCGCGCCAGGCGACGCGCGGCGCATGCCGCGGCACCCGGCCGTAGACCTCGCGGGAGAAGAGTTCGAGCAACTCGCCCCGGCGCTGCGCCCACTCGCGCGCTGTCCGCACGCGACGGCCGTCCTGGAAGACCAGCGGATCGGGAATCGTCGTGTAAGGGTTGGCCTTCGATTCGTCCGTGTTGGCGAAGTTGGGCGCCTGGGGATTACCGCTCGGGCCCGGCCGCATGCCGGTGATGCCGAGTTGCCGCTGCATCTCGGCGTAGTCGTCGGCCGTCAGGCGCGCGAGCCGTTCACGTGTCGCGGCGTCAGGAGGCCCCTGGGCGGCTACGGGCCCGAGTGCAAAACCGAGGGCGAGAGCGAGCAACGCAGCGGACCGACGATTCATGCAGACCTCTCGAGCACGGGCCCGCGCACGAGCGACGCTGCGCCGCGGGTCGACGATAACCACGCATGGATGGACCGCTAGAGGATACCCCGCGCACCCGCTCGCCTGGACTCGCCATCCGCCTTCGACGAGCGTGATACCGTGCGGCGCACCATGCCTGTACGGGTGCTGGTCATCGTCGCCCTGACGCTGTGCGCGTCGGCGTGGCCGCAGGCCCAGCCGGCCGACGTCGCCGCCACGCTTCGAGCCCGGATCGATGCCATCCAGTCCGACCGCGGCTTCGACGTCCCGCGCTTTGGTCCGGCCCGCTGGCTGCCTGGCCAGCCTGCCTACACCACGGTCGAACGATCAGCGACGGCAGGCACCGGCAGCGACATCGTCCGCTACGACGCCGCGACCGGCGAGCGACAGGTTCTCGTCGCCGCCTCGCGATTGACGCCTCCGGGCGCAGCGTCGGGCCTCGACATCGCCGACTACGCGTGGTCGCCCGATGGCGCCAGGCTGCTGATCTTCTCGAACACCCGCAAGGTGTGGCGTGACAACACCCGTGGCGATTACTGGATGCTCGATCTGCGCAGCGACGGCCGCCTCCGCAAGCTCGGAGGAGACGGACCCGAGGCGTCGCTGCTGTTTGCCAAGTTCTCGCCAGACTCGCGACGCGTGGGCTACGTGCGAGCCAACGACATCTGGGTCGAGGACATCGCCACCGGCCGCATCACGCGGCTCACGCGCGATGGCAGCGCGACGACGATCAACGGGACGTCGGACTGGGTGTACGAAGAGGAACTGGGCGTGCGTGACGCCTTCCGCTGGAGTCCCGACAGCCGTGCGATCGCCTACTGGCAGTTCGACACGACCGGCGTCGGCATCTTCATGCTCGCCAACGACACCCACACGCTGTATCCCGCACTGACGCGGATCCCCTATCCGAAGACCGGCACCACCAATTCGGCAGTGCGCATCGGCGTCGTGTCGTCGACAGGTGGCGCGACGCGCTGGATGGACGTCCCCGGCGATCCGCGCGAGCACTACCTCGCACGTGTGTCGTGGCTCGACGGCCGGTCACTCGCCGTCCAGCAACTGAACCGCCTGCAGAACCGCCACGATCTGCTCGTCGCCGACTCGCGCAGCGGTGGTGTACGGCTCCTGTTCCGCGAGGAGACGACGACGTGGATCGATATCGACGAGGAGGTCCGCTGGATCGACGGCGGCCGCGCCTTCCTGTGGGTGAGCGAGCGCGATGGCTGGCGCCACGTGTTTCGCGTCTCGGGCGAGGGCGGTGAACCGACGCTCGTCACGCGGTTCGATGCCGACATCGTGCGCGTCACAGGCCTCGACGAGGCCGAAGGCTGGCTGTACTTCACCGCCTCGCCTGACCGCGCGACGCAGTCCTACCTCTATCGTTCGCGTCTCGATGGCACCGGCACGCCGGAACGCGTGACGCCTGCCGCGGCCGACGGGTACCACTCGTACCAGGTGGCACCCGACGGTCGTCACGCGTTTCACACCGTGTCGCGCTTCGACCAGCCACCGGCCATCGACCTCGTCGAACTGCCGTCGCATCGATCGCGACGGGCCCTGACCGACGTGTCGGCGGTGACGCGCAAGCTCGCGTCGGTCGTCACGCAGCCGACCGAATTCTTCACGCTCGACATCGGCGATGGCGTGACGCTGGACGGCTGGCTCGTGAAGCCGCGCGACTTCGACGCACACAAGCGCTACCCGCTGATCGTGTACGTGTACGGCGAGCCGGCCGCGCAGACGGTGACCGACGCCTGGTCGCGACGACAGCTGTTTCATCGCGCGCTGGCCGACGCCGGCTATCTCGTGGCGTCGTTCGATAATCGCGGCACACCGGCGCCGAAGGGCGCGGCGTGGCGCAAGGTCGTGTACGGGACGGTTGGCGAGCTCTCGTCGCGCGAACAGGCCCGCGCCGTGCAGGCGCTGGCAGCGGCGCGTCCGTATGTCGATGCGACCCGCGTCGGCATCTGGGGGCACAGCGGTGGCGGCTCGAACACGCTCAACGCGCTGTTCCGTTATCCCGACGTCTTTCACGTCGGGGTCTCGCTCGCGCCCGTGCCCGACCAGACGCTGTACGACACGATCTATCAGGAGCGCTACATGGGCACGCCGCAAGGCAATCCCGACGGGTATCGGCGTGGCTCGCCAATCCATTTCGCCGAAGGCCTGCGCGGCAAGCTGCTCGTCGTCCACGGGTCGGGCGACGACAACGTCCACTATCAGGGGACGCAGCGCCTGATCGATCGCCTCGTCGCCCTCGGCAAGCCGTTCGAGATGATGGTCTATCCCAATCGTACCCATGCCATCGTCGAAGGCGAGGGCACGGTGGCACACGTGAACAACCTGGTGGGCCGCTACTTCGTCGAGCACCTGCCGCCCGGAGGCCGTGAGTGAACGTCCATATCGCCCGTCCCCTCGTCGTCTGCACCTTGCTTCTGGCGGCGCGCGTCGCCGTTGCGCAGCCGGCCGCCGAACTGCCGCTGTGGACCGGCACCGCACCGGGATCCGAAGGCAAGACCGGCGACGAGGTCGTCGAGACGTCGCAGAGCGGTGAGCGCCGCATCACCAACGTCCATCGCCCGTCGATCACGCCCTACCTGCCGGAGAAGGGAAAGGCCACCGGCGTCGCCGTGCTCGTCATCCCGGGTGGCGGCCATCGGCAACTCGTCATCACGCACGAGGGCGACAACCCGGCCGCGTGGCTGCGCGAGCGCGGCATCGCCGCATTCGTCCTGAAGCACCGTCTCGCGCGCGAGCCGAACTCGACGTACCGCATCGACGTCGAAGCGCTCGCCGATGCCGCCCGAGCGATGCGGACGATACGCAGCCGAGCGAAGGAGTGGGGGATCGATCCGTCGAAGATCGGCGCGATGGGCTTCTCGGCCGGGGGCGAGCTGGTCGCGATGGTCGCGACGCGCGATGTGGCGGGCAACGCCAGCGCCTCCGACCCGATCGAACGCGAGAGTGCGCGGCCCGACTTCCAGGCGCTGATCTACCCGGGCCGCTCCGGCGACATCCAGCCGACGGCGACGACATCGCCGGCGTTCCTCGCGGCGGCCTACGACGACCGCCAGGACATCAGCGAAGGACTCGCCGAGGTCTACCTCCGCATGAAGCGCGCCGGCGTCCCGGCCGAACTGCACATCTACGGAAGCGGCGGCCACGGCTTCGGCGTCCGCGCCACCAACCAGCGCCCGGTGGGGCAGTGGTTGCAGCGGTTCCTCGAATGGCTCGGCGATCGCAAGGTCTTGGCCGCTGCAGATAGGTAGGGCCGGCTAGCCGAGCCGGCCGCTTACGATTCGGTCATGCGGAACTGTTGGGCGGACGGGCCGGCGGCCCGTCCCGACCTGTAGGTAGGGCCGGCTGTCCCAGCCCGGCCCTTAGGTAACGCTGCGTGGCGCGGCAATGAGGAAATGCGGGTAGGGCCGCGTTGGGACAACGGGCCCTACCTGGCACTGCCGACTGCCGACTGCCGACTGCCGATTGCCGACTGCCTAGAACCGCACCTTCACCGCCAACTGAATGTTCCGCTCCGTCGTGCCGCACAGCGAGCACGAGGGGTTGGGCAGCATCGCGGTGATCTGGCCGAAGAGCGGATTGCCCAGCGCGCCGTTCGGCTGTGCGAACTGCGGGTGGTTCAGCAGGTTGAATGCCTCGAAGCGCAGTTCGGTGTCGAGTCCGCCGACCTTCGTGCTCTTGATCAGCGAGAAGTCGATGTTGAACTGGCCGGGTCCGCGCAGGATGTTGCGGCCGGCATCGCCGTATGTGCCGGTCACGTCTGCGGGCGACACGAACGCCGACGTGTCGAACCAGCGCTCGATCGTCGGGTTGTCGAGCTGACCGTCCGCGATGCGGTTCGGACGGTTGCCCGTGCCGGTCGACTGCACGCCCTGGTTCTGCGTGACCGTGAAGGGCAGGCCGGAGCGCAGGTAGAGGATGCCGCTGGTCTGCCAGCCACCGTACCACTTGCCGCGCGCGAGCGGCAGCTCGTACACCCAGCTGGAGCTCAGGGTGTGGGTGACGTCGTAGTCAGCCGGGCCGCGGTTGTAGCCGGGGTCGTAGACGTTGGTCAGCGTGACGCCGCCGTCGTTGTCGGAATTCAGGTCGATCGCCTTGTTCCAGGTGTAGGAGTTCAGCACCGAGAAGTTGTTGGCGAAGCGGCGCTGGAACTTCAGCGTGAAGCCGTGGTAGTCGAGCGTGCCGGCGCTCTGCACCTGGCCGATGCTGCGCAGTGCCGGTGACACCGCCGCGTACGGCCGGTTCACGTTCTGATCGGTGACGCCGACGACGGGCGGGGCCTGGTTCGGGTCGCCCTTGAGCAACATGTTGCGGCCCTGCGATCCGATGTAGGCGACCTCGATCATGTAGTTGGTGCCGAGCTGCTGTTGGATGTTGAAGTTCCAGTTCCGCGCGAAGCCGTCACGGAAGTAGATGTCGAAGATGGAGCGCGTGGTGCCGGCCGCGGGGCGGTTCGGGTCCACTCCCGGGGGCGGCGGCAGCCCATCGGAGACGCGCAGCGTGGTCTGGCCGGCATTGGTCGTCAGCGCCGTCGACTGCAGGAAGGGCGGGTTCTGCGCCTTGGACGACGACGTGCCGCCGGGCGTGAAGTTCCAGAACACGCCGAAGCCGCCGCGGACGACGGTGCGGCCGCTGCCGGTGACGTCGTAGGCGAAGCCGATGCGCGGCCCGAAGTCCTTCTTCGAATACGTCTGCAGGTAGCGGCCGACGTTGACGCCCTGAATCACCGCATCGTCGGAGGCGAGGACGAACTTGCCGGTCGACTCGTCGAAGTTCGACTGCCGGTTGTCCTTCTCGATCCACGGCACGTACACGTCCCAGCGCAGCCCCAGGTTCAGGGTGAGGCGATTGGTCACGCGGAAGTCGTCCTGCACGTACAGCGCGTACTCGGGACGCGTCTCCGTGTAGGTCTCGGCGTCGAACAGGTTGCGTGTCTTGCTGGTCGCGTAGCCGAGCAGGAAGCTGGCCACGTCGAGGCCGGTGTTGGCGTTGATGGTGCACCCGGCAGCGAGCCCTGCGCAGTTGGACGTCTGGTTGTTGGTAAACGCGAAGTTCCCGACGATGGTGTCGGCGTTGAGGATTTCGCGTGAGCGGAGCGTGAGGCTGCCGCCCATCTTGATGGTGTGCTTACCACGCAGCCAGGTGACGTTGTCGAAGAACTGGAAGTCGTTCTGGTTGGTGATCAGCGGCTGGTTGCTGTTGGCGCCCATGTTGCGGATGGTCTGGAAGCCGAGCTGGGTCATCGCCGACGTCGCCTGATTGAGGTTGATGCCGGGGATGCCCACGGCCGCCGCCGGGTCGGTGCCGTACCCGATCGGCGTCATGAAGAACTTGATCGAGTTCCAGCCGAAGCGCGCCTCGTTCAGCCAGCGGGACCCGAAGGTATGAGTGTCGTTGAAGGCGAAGCTCTGGGCCTTGATGTCGCCCTCGCCGGCGCCGAAGGTGGCGCCCGCGTCGCCGACGATCGGCAGGGTGGCCGGCAGGCTGCGCAGCGTCTTCTGGTAGCTGTAGCGGCCGAAGAAGCGGTTCGACTGCGTCAGGACGTGGTCCATCTTCAGGTCGAACTGGTCGTCGTTGCGCGTCAGCTCCGGGTTGATCAGGTAGTTGTTGATCTGCTGACCGGTGGCACCGACGCTGCCGGCGGTGTTCGGCTCGGGATAGTAGCGGGCGATGATCGCGGCCGAGGCCGGGTCCCAGCGGTTGCTCGGGATGACGTTGTTGGGAAACGGCTGGCCGGTCAGCGGGTCGTAGATCAGGCGGTTGACTTCGCCGAAATCACCGGCGCGCATGCGCATCGAGGGCACCGTCGACAGGTACGTCTGGCCGGCGTTGATGCGCAGTCCCTGGTAGTCGGCGAAGAAGAACGTCTTGTCGCGGACGATGCGGCCACCGAGCGTGCCACCGAACTGGTTCTGCTTGAAGTCGGGCTTGGGGCGGCCGGCGCGATTGTTGAAGAAGTTGTTGGCGTCGAAGGCGTCGTTGCGGTGGAACTCGAAGGCGCTGCCGTGGAAGGCGTTGGCGCCCGACTTGATCTGCAGGTTGACGACGCCGCCGAGCGAGCGTCCGAACTCCGCCGAGTAGGTGCTGGTCTGCAGCTTGAACTCGTCGAGCGCGTCCGGGCTCGGGAAGATGACCACGGTCTGCAGCCAGGTCTCGTTGTTGTCGACGCCGTCCAGCATGTAGTTGTTGTCGCGCGGGCGCTGGCCGTTGGCCGAGAAGGCGGCCGAGGCGCGCCAGGCGAGGCTGCCGGCGCCGTCGATGTTGGAGCCGGGAATGCCGCGCATCACGCCGGGCACGGTGCGCGTCAGGCTGACGAAGTTGCGGCCGTTGAGCGGCAGCGCCTTGATCTGTTCGGCCTCGACCGTCGTCGACAGGTCCGAGCTGCTGGACTGGACCAGCGGCGTCTGCGCGACGATCTCGACCGACTCGGTCATCGCGCCGACCTCCAGCTGCACGTCCATGCGGATGCGCTGGTCGACGCCGATGCGGATGCCGTCCAGCGTGGTGCTCTTGAAGCCCTGGAGCTCGGCGACGAGCTTGTAGGTGCCGGTCGGAATCGACGGCGCGGTGTATTCGCCGTTGCTGTCGGTGACGTAGGTGCGGCTGCTGCCGGTGCCGGTGTTGGTGACGGTGACGGTCACCCCGGGCATGACGGCGCCGGTGTTGTCGGTGACGGTTCCGAGGACCGTACCGGTGACCGCCTGCGCGAGAGCGGGCGGCGCGGACGCGCCGGCGATCAGTGCAGCGGTCAGGAGCGTGAACGTGACACGGGTCCATCGACCCGGTCGTTGCAGCAAGTGCCTGAGCATTCGGCCTCCCCAGGGGGCGGTGAGCGGCAGGTCGTCCAGGCCGCCCGAAGTGGAGCGGTGGTCGGACGACGGCCACGAGAACTGGCTAGTGTGTGCGACGGAGATAGCATTAATCCCATCCGGGGTCAATCATGTCGGCTGCCCACACCGGGATGAGCTTCCGTGATTGGACGTACCACCGGAAGCTGTTTGCGAACCAGCGACAGGCATAGTCCTGGATCGGCCGCCTGTCCAAGCCCTGCCTGGTCGCATGGCCTGCGACGTAGAATCGCCACCGTGATCGTTCGCCCAGTCCGCCGCATTCTGCTGTCGCTCTCGTGTCTCGTCGTTGCCGTGTCCGCGGCCCATGCCCAGGTCGGCGTCCGTCCCGCCGAGCAGTGGATTGCCACGCTCGACAGCCCGGAGCGCATTGCCGGCATGAAGGTGCCGGAGCTGATTCAGCGGCTCGGTGTGCAGAAGGAGATGGTCGTCGCCGACGTCGGCGCCGGGTCGGGTGTCCTGACCGGGCCGCTGGCGCTCGCGACCGGGCCGCGCGGCACGGTCTACGCGTCGGACATCGACAAGGCCCTGCTCGACCACATCGCGAAGCGCGCGCAGGAGTCGCGGCTGGCCAACGTCAAGACGGTGCTCGGCTCGTTCACCGATCCGCTGCTGCCGCAGGCGGTCGACCTCGCGTTGATGAACGACGTGCTGCACCACGTGCAGGACCGCGCCACGTACATGAAGAACGTCGCGCGGCACCTGAAGAAGGGCGGGCGGCTCGCCATCGTCGAGTACACGCCGCAGGGATCGCCGCATCAGCAGCAGCCGGAGCTGATCGTCAGCGAAGCGCAGACCAACGAGTGGGCGACGGCGGCGGGGCTCGAACGGAGCGCATCGTTCGCGCTGTATACCGACCGCTATTTCGTCATCTACACGAAGCGGTAGGTGCACGCGGACTGGCGTCACTCACATCCGCAGTTACGGCTCGTCGAGACGTAAGTCGGAGGAGCCATTTCGCGTCGCGCTCACCGACTGCCGACGCTGCTGGCGCTCCGCGGGTTCTGCAGGTGATAGAAGCGACCGTCCTCGGCGCCGCCGAGGAAGTCCGGCACGCCGTCGCCGTCGAAGTCGGCCACGGCCGGACTCACGTCGTGCCCTTCGATGTTGCGCTGGGCGAGGGGCCCGGCATCGCGGAACCACCAGCGCCCGTCGCGATCGCTGACCTGCAGCAGGAGATTGGCGTTGGCCGAGTTCACGAGCAGGTCGAACCGCCCATCGCCGTTCCAGTCGACGACGGCGATCTTGCGGCGACCGCTGCCGCCAGCGGTGCGGGCGTTGAGGCGCAAGGGCGCGCCGGCCTCGTCCACGAACCGTCGCTGCGGATGTCGCAGCACCCGTCGGCCATCGACGACCGCCCGCTCGAACAGGGTGAGGTAGCCCTCCGTGTCGAGCATCGCCAGGTCAGTCACGCCATCGCCCGTGAAGTCGTGCATGACCGGCGTCGTCCGCCACTGCGTCAGCAGCGCCTTGCCTTGCGGCGCCTTCCAGCCCCACGCCAGCCGCGGCTGGGCACCGGCCCACTGGACCTCGACCGCTTCGGGAGCGGCCAGTCGTGGCGCCCGCCGCGTGCCGACGTTGCGCAACCACATCACCTCGCCACGGATCGAATTGACGACGAGATCGGGTAAGTGGTCACCGTCCCAGTCGCCGATGCTGAGGGTGGTGTAACCCCACTTCGCTTCGATCGGTCCCTGGATGGACCCATTCGGGCCTGCCATGACCCGGAACGGTTGGCCGCCGGCCTCGAGACGGCGTGGTGCCGCCCACCGCGGCAGTGCCACGCCCGTGGCGCCGAGGTTCTCGAAGAACTCGATGAAGCCGGCCGTGTTGCCGCTCAGGATGTCGAGATCGCCGTCGCCGTCCCAGTCGACGGTGGCCGGTGTCGCCAGCGCGCCGGACTTCAGCGTGTCGGCCTGTTGCTGGAAGTAGCGCGGCGCCTCGAACGTCGGCGTCCGCGTGGCGTCGAGGCGTCCGGTCCCTTTCACGTACGCGACCCGCCCGTCCTCGTCGCCGACGATCAGGTCGACGTGCCCGTCGCGGTTCCAGTCGAAGGCGACCGGCACGATCATCTCGAGCTCCATGCGGAGCCGGTCGCCGTCCGGCTTCAGCACTGGCCGGCCAGCGGCGTAACGTGGCCGCGTGCGCGTGCCGACGTTCTCGTAGTAGGTGAAGCCGTCGAGGAACTCGCCCGTCAGCAGGTCGAGGTCGCCGTCCTTGTCGAAGTCCTCGAAGTTGGGGACCGGATTGCCGAACGGCTGGTCGAGTCGTACACCGCCAGCCTCGAGCGAGACCGGTGCCGCGTACGCCGGTGCGGCCGTGGAACCCTGGTTGCGCAGCACGTACAGCACGCCGTGCAGGGGGCCGTGAATCCATCGGCCGGCCGCGTCGTAGCCGTCGTCCCAGCCGTAGTCACTCCAGTCCTCGGCTGCCTGCACGATGTCGAGGGCGCCGTCGCCGTCGAAATCCACGTACTTCCAGACGTTGTGGCGAATCTTCGGTCCCTTCGGCTGCTGGCCGAACAGCGTGGTGTGTGCCGTCACCGGCAAGGGCAGCGTGAATTCTCGGCCTGGCGTCAGCCCGGACTGCAGCACGTCGGGCCACTCGGTGTTGATACGCAGCACGCGCAGGCCGCCATCGACGTACGACGGCGTCACGTAGTGCTGCGTGGGCCCGATGCGCTGTCCAGGCGCGAAGACCGGCATCTCGACGCCGGGCCCGGAGCGGTTCTCGAACACGTACACGCCATTCGACGGCTTGTCGGGGCAGGACACCACGAGGTCGACGTCGCCGTCGCGATCGACGTCCCATGGGATCGGCCATGCCCACAGGCCAACACCGAGATCGACCGTCAGCCCGGGATTGTTGTAGGCGAGTGGCTGCAGCGGCGCCTCCTGCGCCTGCGCCAGCACGACGAGTCCTGCGAGGCTGCCTGCCGTCAACACCGATCGCAACATCGAAGACAAACCTTAGATCAGCACAGCAAAAGGGCGAAAAGTTCGAAAAGGGCCAAGAGCGCCAAAAGGACAAGTTGCCCTTCGTTGCATGGCAAGGTGCTCGCGCTTCTTGAACTTTTCGCCCTTTCGCCATTTCCAGTGATGTGCCGGCAACTCCCAGATAGGATGTCGCCCATGAGACGACGTGTGGCGGTGGCGCTGGTCCTGTGCGTGGCGCTCGGTGCGGCTCGGTGTGGCTCGCCGTCGCCGGACAGCGCGAAGGCGCCATCGGCGACGCCCCGCGTGGCGCTCGTCATGAAGTCGCTCGCCAACGAGTTCTTCGTGACGATGGCCGATGCCGCCCGCAAGCACCAGGCCGCACACGCGGCGCAGTACGAGCTGATCGTCAACGGCATCCGTAACGAGAGCGACGTGACGCAGCAGGTGGCGCTGGTCGAGCAGATGCTGGCCCAGCAGGTCCGCGCCATCGTGATCGCGCCCGCCGACTCGCGCGCGCTCGTGCCGGTGTTGAAGCGGGCGAGCGCGCAGGGAGTGGTCGTCGTGAACATCGACAACAAGCTCGACGCGAAGACATTGACCGATGCCGGCCTGACGGTGCCCTTCGTCGGTCCCGACAATCGCGCCGGCGCCAGGAAGGTGGGAGAGGTGCTCGCGCAGCGGCTGACGCGGGGCGACCAGGTGGCGATCCTCGAAGGGATTCCGACAGCGTTCAACGCCCAGCAGCGTCGCCTCGGCTTCGAGGAGGCGATGACGGCAGCCGGCATGACCGTCGTGAGCGTGCAGAGCGGCCAGTGGGAGCAGGACCGCGCCAACACGATTGCCGCGGCGCTGTTGCGCGAGCACGCCGGCCTGAAAGCCCTGCTCGCGAGCAATGACTCGATGGCGCTCGGTGCGGCGGCCGCGGTCCGGCAGGCGGGACGCACCGGCCAGGTGCACGTCGTCGGCTTCGACAACATCGCCGCCGTGCGCCAGCTGCTCGACGACGGGCGAGTCCTGGCGACCGCCGACCAGCATGGCGATCAGCTGGCGGTGTACGGCATCGAATACGCGTTGAGCTTGCTCGGTGGCGGTACGACGCCCGCCGATCGCGAAACGCCGGTCGACGTCGTCACCAAACCGTGATGGACGGGAATGCCGTCGCTACGCTCGAGGTGCGTGACGTTCACAAGGCCTACGCCGCGCCTGTCCTGTCTGGCGTCGACCTCGATGTGAGGGCGGGCGAGATCCACGCGCTGGTTGGCGCCAATGGCGCCGGTAAGTCGACGCTGACGCGAATCGTCACGGGATTGCTGTCGCCAGACCGCGCGACGATGCGGCTCGGTGGGGTGCCGTACCATCCGGCCTCGCGCCGCCAGGCCGAGGACCTCGGCGTGCGGCTGGTCCCGCAGGAGGCGCCGGCGATCACTACGTTGAGCGTCGCCGAACAGATGTTCCTCGGTCGCCTGCCGCACCGCGGTGGCATCGTCGCCCGTCGCCGTCTGCACGAGCAGGCCTCATCGGCACTGGTGCGTCTCGGCCTGGGCCACATCGATCCCACCTCGCCGGTCGCGGCGCTCGGTGTGGGGCAGCGGCAGCTGCTCGCGATTGCTGCCGCGCTGGCCGGCGAGTGCCGTGTGTTGATCCTCGACGAGCCGACGGCCGCGCTCGGGCACGCCGACGCCGAACGCCTGCTGCACCACCTGCGCGACCTCCGCAGCGCCGGCATGGCCATCCTCTACATCAGTCATCGGCTGGACGAGATTCTGGCGATCGGCGACCGCGTCACGGTCCTGCGCGATGGTCGGGTCGTCGAGGCGCGGGCCGTCGCCGACACCACTCGCGACCGGCTCGTTGCCGCGATGGTCCCGCCCGCAGTCCCCGCCGCACCGAGCGTGCCGGCCGGCTCGGTAGCGGCAACCGTCGCGCGTGACAGGCCACCAGACACATCCGAGCACGAACGTCGGGTGGCCCTGCGGGTCTCGCGCTTGTCGCACGGTACCGCGGTGCGCGACGTGAGCCTGTCAGTCGACGCGGGCGAGATCGTCGGCCTGTACGGCCTCGTGGGGGCGGGGCGGACCGAACTGCTCCGCGCGATCTATGGCGCCGACCCACACGACGCGGGCGACGTTCGCCGCGCCGACGGTCCGCCACTGTCGATACGCTCGCCGATGGACGCGGTGCGCGCTGGCATCGGGCTCATCCCCGAGGACCGCGCTGCCCACGCGCTGCTCGGTTCCCTGCCGGTCCGCAGCAACGTGCTGCTGTCGTCGCTCGGTCGCCTCGCGCGCTGGCGCTGGTTCGTGGACACGGGACGCGAGACCTCGGCGGCGACGACGGCGCTGGCTCCACTCGACGTCCGCTGTCGGTCGATCGAGCAACCGGTGGGCGAGTTGAGTGGCGGTAACCAGCAGAAGGTGGTCGTGGCGCGCTGGCTGCTCCGCGACTCGCCGGTGTTGCTCGTCGACGAACCCACCCGGGGCGTCGACGTCGGCGCGCGGGCCGCGATTCACGCCGAGCTCCGCGCGCTCGCGGGGGCCGGGCGCGCCCTGCTGGTGGCGTCCAGCGAGCTCGACGAACTGACGACGCTCTGCGATCGCATCGTCGTGATGGCGCGGGGCCGCGTCACTGGTACCTTCACCCGAGGCGCGTGGCGCGACGTGGACCTCCAGGCGGCCGCCTTCGCGCCGCAGGATGGCGACGTGCTGGCGGCGGCGCGATGACGACCATCGCCCGCATCCTCCGCAGAGAGTCGACGGGACTCGTCGTCGTGCTGGCCGCGTTGATCCTCGTGTTCGGCCTGTCCACGGGCCATTTCGTGAGTCGCGTCACGCTGCTGACGATTGCCAACCAGGTGCCGGCCCTGACCATGGCCGCAGTCGGCATGACGCTCGTCATCATCACCGGCGGCATCGACCTGTCCGTCGGGTCGGTCATGGCGTGCGCCGCTGCCGTGCTCGCCGTCGCGCTCACCGAGTGGCAGTGGCCGCTGCCTGTGGCACTCGCTGCCGCCACCGCCTGCGGCATGCTGTCCGGCCTCTTCAACGGGTTGGTGGCCGTTCGCTTCTCGGTCCCTTCGTTCATCGTCACGCTCGGCACCCTCGAGATCGCCCGCGGGCTCGCGTACCTCGTGACCGATTCCCGATCGGTGTTCGTCGGCGCGCGGCTGGATGCGATCGGCGCACCGTGGCCGTGGCTCGGCGTCTCGACGGCGGTGCTCGTCGCGTTGACGACGGTGCTGCTGGCGCAGATGCTGCTCACGCGCACCGTGTTCGGGCGCTACGTCGTCGCCATCGGGACCAATCGGGAAGCCGTCCGTCTCGCGGGCATCGACCCGCGGCCGGTGGAGATCGCGGTGTTCGCCCTGGCGGGCATCCTGGCTGGCGTCGCGGGCGTGTTCCACGTCGCCTATCTCGAGTCGGCCGATCCCAACGCCGGCCTCGGGCTCGAACTGTCGGCGATTGCCGCCGTCGTCATCGGCGGTTCGAGCCTGATGGGTGGGCGCGGCAGTGTCGTCGGCAGCTTCCTGGGCGTGTTGATCATTGCCGTCCTGCAGGCCGGTCTCGCGCAGGCAGGTGCCAGCGAACCGCTCAAGCGCGTGGTCACCGGTGCCGTCATCGTCGCGGCCGTGGTTGTCGACGGATGGCGCCGACGGCGGCGGGCGGTGGCGTGATCAGGACCGTGCCAGAATGCGCACCATGCACGTCAGGCTCGTGACGGTCGGGTGGGTACTCGGCGGCGCGGCGCTGTGCGCGCAATCGACCGGGTCGCTGTCGCAGATGTCGATGCCGACGGTGGAGCGGTCCACCGTGGTCAGTGCGGTCCTGCCCGACTGGGTGGCCTTGCCGACCAACGGCCGCATCCTCACCAGCGCCGGCCTCGACGTCAGGCCACTGCGTAACTCCGGGGTGACCGATGAGAACGCGAAGGTCGGTGTGCTGGTCGGTGCACTGGCCAACACCGGCCGCTGCGCGAAAGATGTGCGCGCCTTCCTGCAGTACACCGACCACCAGTGGCGTCCCCTGGGACCGCCGGTCGAGAGCGAGGCGCGCGTGTCGCAGGTCAGCCCGGACGGCACGCTACCCTTCCGATTTCGTCTGAAGCGGAACGACGACTTCGAGACCAGGCCGTCCGGCTACCTGCTTCAGATCGTCGAGGCCGGCCAGCCGGCCGCGGCGACGATCGAATGGGTGGATACGCGCGCCAAGGTCGATCGCTCACCATGTGCCTGGCCCGCGACGATGGTGACGACGACCGTGACGCGATCGCGCTCGACGCTGCGCGGCTACCGTGTCTCGGGGACAGTGACCGTGACTGCCGGCACCCCAATCCGGCCCGATGCGCTCACGCTGACCGCGCTGCTCCGTGACGACCAGGGTCACGTGCTGGACGTGCTGGTCGGCGTCCCGCGCCTCGACCCCAAGCGCATGCCCGACGCCATCGCACCCGGCACGTCGGTGCCCTTCGAGCTGTTCACGCGCCTGCCACTCGGCAACGCCGTCAAGAGCGCCGAGGTCTTCGTCGACATCCTGCCGGATGCCGCCGCACAACCCTGAACGACGAACGACGAAGTCGAAGGCCGACGGCCGACCGACGAAGGCCGTCTCGACACGAGTGAGGTTGACCCGCGCCGCCCAACGCGCTACGGTGACAACAGGTCTCATCGCATGCGATCGCAGCGTAGTGCTCAGCTCGTGCGGACGAACGTCGAATCCTTCGACATGAGCCGTCGCATCTTCCCGATCGCCGGTCGTCGGTAGCGGACCCGCTCGTTTCCGAGCGACTGCCGGCGACCTCGGCCCCCTCACTGCAAGCTGATTCGAATTGTGTAGCCGTTGGACTCCGTCCGACGGTGACCCGTGCGGATGCCCGCGCGTGCTCAGGCACGTTCGCGCCCGTCGCGGGAGAGGTGCATTGGCGTGACGACTCCCTATCGGTATTTGATGGCGGCCGGCGACGACGTGACGGCGGACCTGGTCGACGATCTCTGCGTGTGGCACGACCGGATGGTGGCCCACCTGCGGCGGCACGGCGCTGCCTCCCGCGGCGACTGCGGCTGCATCGATCCGGACTACTGCCCGGCGGCGCAGGCGGCCGATCTCTGGTCGCGGGCGCGGCGGCAGTTCGGGCCCTCGGCGGCCTCTCTGACGTTCCTGCGCGTCCACGCGGGAGGCGGGCAATGACCGCCGGAGGCGGCGACGTGCTGCGCCCGAAGGAGCCGCGCGACATCCGTGCCGGCATGGTGGCCGAAGTGGCGGCGCACGTGCTCGCGCTGCTGCCCGTCGGCTACTGGCAGCGTCGGCTGGCCGCCCGCGCGTTCGCGCTGGCGCTCGTGCCGCCCATCCCGCGCGACGACGAGATGGTGCGCGTACGGCGACTGCGCGGCGCCGTGCCGATGCTGATCCTGTCGACCAGCGCGATGACATGGGGCCTGGTGCCGTGGGTGTGGCGTGGGGAGCCCAGGCTGCAGGTGCGGGAAGCCCGGCTCGCCGTGCGCCGGGTGCGGGCGGTGACCGCGGCAGAGGCGTGCGCCGTGGTGTTCCTGTCGGCGCCGGAAGACGGCGTCCCGCATCAACTGTTCGCGCGCGTGCGACTGGGCGGACCGGACGTGGCGCGCGTGACGGTGGGGGGCGTCACCTGGGCCGAACTCGCCGACATCCTGCAGGACGCGTCGGCGGATCTCGATGAAGCGATGGGAGGCGAGGCTGCCGGCCGCGGTCACCGGCAATTGCTGCGGCTGGCGTTGGCGTCTTGAGTGGTGCGCTCGGTAGGGACGGCTCGCCGAGACGTCCGTCGAGGACGACCGCGACGCCTCGGGCGAGGCGTCGCGGCTTCAATGTCCGTTACTCTCCCACAGCCGGAATCGGCTCGGTCAGTGCGGCGAGGACTTCCTTGTACAGGTACTTCGCGCCTTCGAGGCCGTCGTGCGGACCCTGCTCGTACTCGAGCGCGAACGTGCCGCGGTAGCCCGAGGCGAGCATGATGCGCACCGAGCGCTGCACGTTGTTGCGATCACCCCAGCGATCCCAGTACTTGGCGTGGACGTTGGTGTGCGCGTACGGCGCCAGCGCCTTCAGGCCGTTCACGAGGTTGTACTCGTGCTCCCAGTTGCCGAAGTCCGGCGACGCCTCGCAATACGGGTGGTTGATCTCGTCGATGATCGTGCGGATGTTCATCGGGTCGGCCGCCAGGCCCCAGTGGTTCTCGATGGTGACCCTGATGCCCATCTTGCCGCCGAAGTCGGCCATCTCGCGATACGACTTGATGGCCGCCTCGAGCAGCGGAATCAGGTCGATGTTGCGCGGGTAGCCGTCGCCCGGGCCACGCGGCACGGCGTTGGGGCGGATGCCCGGTCCGAGCGCCGAGGTCGAGTTCATGCGCATCGACTTCACGCCGAGCACGCGACAGCCCTCGAGCCAGCGCTTGGCAAGGTCGACACCGGCCTGCCGGCGCGCATCGGCTTCCGGCGAGCCGTAGTCAGCGAGGTTGCCAGGGGCATTGTTGGAGATGTGCTGCACCGTGGTGCCCTGCTTGGCGCAGGTGTTGGCCAGCGTGTCGAGCCACTTGCGCGACGCCGGGGCCATCGGGTCAAAGCCACCGGGGCGCCCGTTCTCCCCGGCCGGGAAGAACTGCGCGTCGTCGGTCACGTCGCCGAAGAACCCCGAGAACAAATCCATGCGGGTGACGCCCGGGAAGTGCTCCTTCGTGAACGCGGGGAAGTCCAGCATCGTGATCTCGCCGTACTTCTTCTTCATGCCTGCGGTATCGGGCAGGTTGGCGCGGGCGGCCTGCGCGGCACGAGCCACCTCGAGCGCCTTCTTGGCGTTCGGGTTGGACTCGACGTCAGCCGGAATCCCGGGCCCCTGGCCACGGCCCTGACCGCCACCGGGGCCGCCGGCACCCGCCGGGCGGGGCGGCATCGGGCGCGACTTGAAGAGGGGGCGGACCGGCCAGCAGTTGCTCGCGATACGCTCGAGTGCGGCCTTCTGCGCGGCCTCCTGCGCCTTGACGGCATCGCGTGGCGACAGCAGCACTGCTGCCGTCGTCAGGCCAGCCGTGGCCGCCTTGAAGAAGTCCCGTCGATCTGTCTGGTGTCCTTGGTCGTGCCGGTCGTTCACGTCGTGAGCCTCCGAGCCACCCTACGGCGCCGGAGGGCCTGGCGTTTCCTTCGGCCGTCCCCGGAATGTTGCGGAAGTGTGGCAGATGGTCACCGAATCCTCCCCTCGTCGCCACGGAATCGCCACGACCGAGTCGTCTAAGGCCTCCAGAGCGCCGCCACCCGCCTCCCGCATGTCGCGGGGCTGCAGTGCGACCTCACCCGCCGTCATGTCGGACCTGACCTCGTCGTCTCCCTCCCTGCATCCCCACGACGCTGCGGCGACGGACTCGGTCCACGCCGCCGCGGCGTCCACCGCCCCCGCCCGCAAGCCGAAGGACAAGGTCCGCTCGGCCTGGATTTCCTTTGCCGGCCGCATCGTGGCGCAGCTGATTGGCGCCGCCGCGACCGTGCTCCTCGGGGTGTTCGTCGTGCAGGGCTATGCCGGCCGCGCCCGCGCCGCTGAGCCGAAGCCGTCGGCGGCTGCCGCCGCCAACCAACCGCACGTCACCGCCGCGCAGGCCGGGGCCCGTCGTCGCGGCGCGCTGGTCGTGCTGCCGTTCCAGGACTTTTCGGCCTCGACCGCCCGCGACCGCTTCGCCGATGCACTGACCGAGGGCCTCACCGCCGCCCTGGCCCGCCACGGCCGCCTGCCGGTGGTCTCGCGGACCTCGGCGATGCACTACAAGGACACCCCCGAGGCGCTGCCCGCGATCGCGGCGGCGCTCGACGTCGCCTACGTGGTGGAAGGCTCGATCGTCCGCCAGGAGCGCCGGATGCGGGCAACGGTGCAGTTGATCGATGCCGGCACGGACACGCACGTCTGGGCGCGCACCTACGATCGCGAGGGCGGCGACGTCCTGGCTCTCGAGGCCGACCTGGCGCACGCGATCGGGGTCGACGTGCTCGCCGCGGTGCCCGTCGGCACCCGTGCGCGTGCGACCGCTCCGGCCGTTGCCGCCACCGCCGACGCCCGCACATCGAACGGCCAGCCGCCGCGCCTGGTGGACGTTCGCTGAGCGTCGCGCGCATCGTTCGCGCCGTCTGTCGTGCCCATGGCGACCCGTCGTCGCCGGTCTCGGTACGCTGCAGACACTGGTCACCCCGGCCGCCGCGCAGACTCCCGATGACCTGTGTGCCGCATGAAGTCGATGCGGCGCGCTCCGGGGGCGGCAGCTCGCTGAACGCCCCCCGCGTCCTCACCGAAGACAGGGAGGGTTTGACGATGGCGTCGGCCACTGTGCCGGGGCGAGGCGCATGCCGATTGTGATCGCGGCAGCCCTTCGTGTCCGACAGTACTCCCGAGCGCCGGCGGTCTTCCGCCATCTCGATTCGCGCCTGGCACCTTGCCATCGGCGCCTGGGTCGTGCTCTGCCTGGGCGGCCTCGGCTGGATGTTCCTCGGCCGCGCGCCGATCCACACGCACATCCGCGCCGGCTACGTGCACGACCCGCCGTACATGTTCCGCCGCGACGATGGGCAACCGTCGGGCGCCGCCGTCGACGTCCTGAACGAGGCGGCGCGTCGCGCCGGCGTCACCGTCGAGTGGGTGCGCATCGAGGCACCGGCCAATGCCGACACCGCCCTGCGCAGCGGCGTGGTCGACCTCTGGCCACTGTTCGCGGTGCTGCCGCACCGGCAGCCCGAGTTCCACTTCACCGACCCCTGGCTGCAGACCGAGCTCTGGATCGTCGCGCGCGATGGCGGCGGCCTGCCCGATCACGGCTTCACGGGACGCGTCGGCCTGGCGCCCCTGCCGGTCGCTCAGCATCTGGTCAGGCAGTACTTCCCGCAGGCGACTCAGGTCTACTACGCCGACGGCACGCACCTCGCGCACGCGATCTGTAGTGGCGAGCTGACCGTCGCCCTGCTGGCGGCCAGCGACCTCGGCGAAGCCGCCACGTCGTACGCCGACTGTCGCGGCGCCCGGCTGCGTTCGCATATCGTGCCGGGCTCGAAGCTGAAACTGGCGGTCGGATCGGTGCCGGCCTATGCGGCCACCGCCGAGCGCCTGCGCGCGGCGATCGATGGCATGGCCAGCGATGGCTCGATTCGGCCGATCGTGCTGCCGCACTCGGTCTACGCGGCGTCGGAGGTGCTCGCGGTCTACGAACTGCTGCGGGCCCGCAGCCAGACCCGCTACTTCGGGTACGGCCTGCTCGTCGTGACCGTGGCCCTGGTGGCGACACTGGCGCTGTCGGCGGCGCTCTACCGGGCCGACCAGCAGGCCAAGCGGGCGCTCGTCGAGAAGTTCGCGCTCGAAGAGAAGCTGCACGCGTCGCACCGGCTCGAATTGCTCGGGCAACTGGCCGGCGGCATCGCCCACGATTTCAACAATCTCGCGACGATCATCATCGGGTACGCCGCACTCGCCGCCGAGGAGGTGCGCGGTTCGTCGCGCCTGTCCGAATCGCTGCGCGAGATACGACGGGCGGGCGAGCGGGCCAGCGATCTCGTGCGCCAGCTGATGATGTTCAGCCGTCACCAGCTCGTCGAGCCGCAGGCACTCCGGCTGCACCATCAGCTCGAAGGGCTGCAGCCGATGCTCGGGCGCCTGCTCCGGGAGGACGTGCACATCGAACTGGCGCTGGCGGCCGACGAGGACCGCATCCTGATCGACGAGGGCCAGTTGTCGCGCGTGGTGATCAACCTGGTGGTGAACGCCTGCGATGCGATGCCGGCCGGCGGCACGATCCGGATGGCGACCAGCAACGTCGACGCGGCGGGAGGACGGCCACGGCAGGTGCGCCTGTCGGTTTCGGACCAGGGGGTCGGCATTCCACGCGACGTCCAGGCTCGAATGTTCGAGCCGTTCTTCACCACCAAGCCGGTTGGCTACGGCACCGGGCTCGGCCTGTCGACCGTCCATGGCGTGGTCACGCAGTCAGGCGGCACGATCGACGTGTCGAGTGAGCCTGGCAAGGGGTCGCGCTTCGACATCACGCTGCCGCTGCTGCAGCCGTACGCGGCTCCCGCCAAGGTGGTCGCGTTCGCGCCGCCGACGCCTGCCCCCGCCACGCATCCCGTGCCTGCTGTCGCGTCGCGCGTTGCTGGATCGCCATCGGTGCTCGTCGCCGAGGATCAGGACCACGTCCGCGCCCTGGTGATCGGCGTGTTGCGCACGGCCGGCTACGACGTGACCGACGCGCGTGACGGCGCCGAGGCGCTCGAGTGCCTGCGATCGCGTCGGGGTGCGTTCGACCTGGTGCTGTCGGACCTGGTGATGCCGCGGATGACCGGCCAGGAGCTGTTCGCGGCGGCCCGTGCCGAGTGCCTCGCGCCGCCGTTCCTGTTCATGTCCGGCTATTCCGAGCAGGCGCTGCCCGCGCAGAGCCACGGCAGCGGGCTGCTGCCCAAGCCGTTCACGCCCGATCAACTGCTGCGTGCCGTGTCGGACGAACTGACGGCCATCGCCCGCGCCTGAGGCTTCGGCTCACCGACGTCGGCGTCGAGTTCTGAAGCTCGACGTTCACTGATGACGGTCGAGCCGATCCGAACCGACACCTACAAGCGCTGACGCTGCTCCGGCGTCAGCCATTCGTCCTTCACGACGCCGCGCGTGATGGCGTCGCGCAACTGCGCACGACGCGCATCGGTGCGAAGGAGCGCGTTGATGGCGTGCCGCCGGTTGGCCTCGTGATACATGGGGAAATGGCGCACGAGCGCCCTCGTGGCGCGCTCGTCCTGCAGATCCGACAGGCCACCGATCGCGCCCATCTGCAGTTCGGCATCGACGTCGCGGGCGAGATAGCGGGTGAGCGTCGCCCCGGCGGCGTCCCACGGCAGCACCGCGATCATCCGCAGTGCGTCGTACCGCGTGCCGTTGCGCACGGTCGGCTCGTCCGACATCAACAGCGCCCGATCGAGCGCGGCCCGCCAGCGCGTCGCGCGAGCGGCATCGGCGGCAAGCCAGGGCGTCATCACGTCGCCAGGCCAGGCGCCAGCCTGCGACAGCCCCATCACGACGCCGCCACCGAGCACCACGGCCTGCCAGTCGCGCAGCGGTTCACCGGCGTTGGGCATCGACGCATCGAGCAGGGCCTGCAGGGCACGCTCGTCCTTCGCGCGTCCAGCGGTGACGGCCACGCGCCAGATCCACGGGATCCGCCGGTACTCCTCCTTCTCCTCGTCGGGCATGCCGTCGACCAGCGCACGCACGACGTCGGCCGCGTGCGGCGCGGCCAGGCGCGCCAGTTCCTCCCGCACCTTCTGGTCGCGCGTGTCGTCGAGCAGCATCGCCGCGGTCTCGCGCGGTGAGGGGGCGGCTTGTGCACTGGCAAGGCGGGAATGCGTGAATGCGGGAATGTCGACGGCCATTCGGTCGAGCCCGCTCGCCGAGCGGGCCGAGAGCGGACGCCTCGGCGAGGCGTCCCCACCGAGATCGGTCATCGTCGGTACGCCCGGCCAGGCGCCATCCGCGCAGAGAAAGGCCGTCATCAAGACACACATGCACATCATCGAGCGTCAATCCTCAGTGGCAAGCAGGGCCCGATCGTCGAGCGATCCGAGATCGGACGCCTCGGCGGGCACGTCGTTCCCGCAACTCGGTAGGGCCCGCTCGCCGAGCGGGCCGGATACGTCATCGGGCGGCGCTCCGTGGCGCTGCGGTGAGGTAGGCGAGCAGATGGGCCATGTCGGCCGGCGTGATCTGCTGGTCGAACGACTCCGGCATCAGCGACTGCGGCACCACCGTCATCTGGCGAATGTCGCTGCGCTTCAGCGTCGCGGTGTGCCCGGGGCCCTGCCTGAACGTGATCGACGTTGGCGACTGCTCGCCGATCACGCCGACCAGCCCCTCGCCCGACGTACGTTCGACCTGGTAGGTCTCGTAGTGCTGCGCAATCGAGCGGCTGGGCTCGAGGATGTTGGCGAGCAGCACCGGCATCGGCTGATGGCGCACCGTCGAGAGGTCCGGACCGACCTCGACGCCGTTGGCGCCGTCGATCTGGTGGCACATGGCGCAGTTGCGCGTGAACACGTCAGCGCCCCGTTTCGCATCGCCGCGGCCGCCCAGTGCGGCGCCATAGCGTGCGACCCGCTGGGCTCGCGCCGCCGGCGACTCCTCGAGCACGGTGCGGGCGTCGGCCCGAATCGCCTCGTCGCGATGCATGATGAGGCTGCGCTTCTGCCCGAAGTTCAGCATCCACACCTTGACGCTGCCCGCCTTGAGCGCCGCGAGCATGGCGACGGCGCCTTCGCGGCGGGCCAGCACCGTGGTGGCCGCGGCGCTGCGCACCTGCGATGGCAGCGTCGGCCACTTCGTCAGCAGGAACGTCGGCACGTCGTGGCTCGTCACGCGCCCGAGCGCGTTGACCGCGGCCACCTGCACCGCCTCGGGCTCGGTGCCACCGATCACCCGCTCGAAGGTCGGCCGATGGGCCGGCGCGTCGACGAGCGCGAGCAGCGTGAGCGCGTCGACCCGCGCCGCCACCGTCGCGGTGCCGTCGATGGCAATCGCCGCGGCCCGTGTCCCGGCCAGGCTGGCGGCCTCGCCCGGCGTCACATCGCTCACCACCAGCAGCGCCACGGCGGCGCGACGCAATCGCGCCTGATCGCCAGTGGCCAGCGTGAGCAGGGTCGGCTGACTTGCTGCCAGCGCCTTCCGGCCCGCGACGCCCGTGGTACCACGCGCCAGCCCCTCGAGCAGCGCCGCACGCCACCAGTCGCCGGCCGGTGCGCTCGGGTCGGTCACGACCGACACCGCACGCGCCAGTTCGGCACTGCGCTGTCGGGCAGCCACGACGCCGCCCAGTCGATCGAGGAAGCGGGCACGCCCGGGTGACTCTTGCGTGATCAGGCCGGCTGCCGGATCGAGAGCCCGCTCGAACCACGCCAGGGCGCGATCGGACGAGGCGCTCAGCGCCGCGATCTGGACCCACTCGTCCTCGATGTCGCGCAGCAGCAGACGATCCTGCGCGGTCCGCGACGCCGTCGAATCGATGAAGCCGAGCGTCGCCAGCAACTGGAATCGCACGCGGGCATCCGGGTCGTCGGTCAGACGCAGCAGCGCATCCACAGTCGGCGCGTCGCCGAGATGCCGTTCGGCCAGGATGATCGCGTTCTCGCGCACGCCGGCGTCGGGGTCGGTGAAGGCCTGCGTCACGAGCGAGGCCGGGAGGCGGTCGAGTCCCTCGAGCGTCCACAGGGCGTGCAGCCGCCCGAGCGCGGTCGGCCGCGTCCGGGCGAGTGCCTCGATCGCCGGTGCCGCATCGTGCCGGTTGCCGGAGACGAGCAGGCGCTGTGCCGTACGGCGCCACCACACGTTGGGGCTCGCAAGTGCCGCGACGAGGTCGGCGTCGCTGGCCGCTCCCAATGCCGGCCGGCGCGCAGGTGTGGCGCCGGGACGCGGGGTGGCGGCCGTGATGCGATAGATGCGGCCGCGGTCCTTGCCGGTCGACAGCACCGCCGGCGACTTCTGCAGGTCGCTCGACGCCCATTCCGGATGCTCGATGTACGGCCGGTAGTAGTCGATCACGTACAGCGCGCCATCGGGCCCGATGTAGAAGTTCACCGGCCGGAACCAGGCGTCCTTCGACGCGAGAAACTCCCGATCGGCGCGGGCCCGGCTCGCCACGAACGTCGACCCCTTCGGTGTGAGCACGTCGCGGTGCACGAGGTTGTGCACCGGTTCGGCCACCAGCGTCGTCCCCTCGAACTCCGGCGGCAGCGCGCCACCGCTGTAGACCGTGAGGCCGCAGGCGGAGGTGAACTGCCCGGGCTCGGTGAGCAGGTCGAAGCGGGCGCCATGCGTGATCGGCAGGATGTTGTTGTTGCCGTGGTCCGAGATCTCGGCCATCGCCGACGGCAGCAGCAGGTGCGGGTTGCGCTCGGCGTAACGCGCCGCCAGCACCTCGTGCCGCTGATGGATCGAGTTGTTGTGCGCGAAGAAGCGGCCGTAGACGTCGAACGCGTTGCCGTACTGCGTGCGACTCGACAGCCCCTCGACCTTGAAGGCGTCGGGCTTCAGGCGGACACCACGACCACGCGAGTCCAGCCCCTTGATCTCGGGCCGGCCGGGAAACGTGAGGTCCTTGCCCTGATCGCCGAACAGGTCGGCGTAGATGACCGGCTGCGATCCGCCGGAATGCGCGAGATAGATCCAGTTGTCGAGGCCGTACACCGGGTGATTGACGGCGTGCTGCGGATTGGTGCGCGCAAAGCCGGTGAGCACCACCTCGCGCACGTCGGCTTTGCCATCACCGTTGACGTCCTCGAAGTAGATGAGGTCGGGCGGGCTGGTCACCAGGATGCCGCGCTTGTGACGCATCACTCCGCTCGGCAACCGCAGGCCGTCGGCAAACACCGTGCTGCGGTCGACGCGGCCGTCGCCATTGGTGTCCTCGAGCAGCTTCACGCGGCCGGTCGGCGAGACGTCGAGCGGGTAGCCCGGCATCTCGACGACGAACATCCGCCCGTCTTCGTCGATGTCCATGGCCACCGGGCTCTGCACGTCCGGTTCGCTGGCGACCAGCTCGATGCGCAGGCCGGGCTCGAGCACGATCTCGGCCATCGAACGGGCCGGCGCGTACGGGGGACCGGCGGGACCTGACTGCCCGATCAGGGCGCGTCCGCCGAGTAGGACGACCAGCGCCACGGCGCCGACCGCGAGGACCTTGCGAGTAGCCACGTCGAATTCACCCCGTTCGCTGCAGCCCGACGCGCGAAGGGCGCGCGTGGACGATGGTCCGGCACCGCGGCAGGATCGGCAACGAGAGCCCAAGTGTAGGCGAAAGACTGCTCGTCGTGGACAGCCGGCCCGACGACCGGCATCATGGCGCCGGAGCCTCCGCATGCGTATCGCCTTTGCCCTCGCGCTCGTGGCGTGGACCACGCTGGCCGTGTCACCACTCGCCTCACCCACGGCGTCGATGCAGTCGCCTGCCACCGCGCCCGGCTGGCCCGGCGGGGCGCGCATGGCGCTCAGCCTCAGCTTCGACGATGGGCGAGAAAGCCAGGTCACGGCGGGCCTGCCGGTCTTTGCGCGCCACCGCAGTCGCGTCACGCTCTTCGTCGTGCCGTCGGCCGTGGAGCGCCGGGTCGACGGCTGGAAGCAGGCGGCCGCCGCCGGGCACGAGATCGGCAACCATTCGCTGACTCATTCGTGCAGCGGCAACTTCCCGTTCGCGCGTGAGAAGGCCCTCGAGGCGCACACGATCGAGCGCATGCGTGCGGAACTCGTCGAGGCCAACGGGCGCATCGAGGCGCTGCTCGGTGTCCGACCGCGCACCTTCGCCTATCCGTGTGGCCAGACGTTCGTCGGCCGTGGGCGCGAGACGCGCAGTTACGTCCCGGTCGTCGCCGAACTGTTCCTCGCTGGTCGCGGCTGGCTCGACGAGGCTGCCAACGACCCCGCGTTCGTCGATCTGGCGCAGACGCTGGGCGTCGAGATGGACGGCAAGGACTTCGCGCAGATCAAGTCGCTGCTCGACGACGCGCGCGCCCGCGGCGCGTGGCTGGTGCTGGCCGGCCACGAGATTGGCGCCGACGGGCGTCAGACGACGCGTGTCGCCATGCTCGACGAGTTGCTCGCCTACGCCGCCAATCCGGCCAACGGCATCTGGCTGGCGCCTGTCGGCGACGTCGCCGCGGTCGTCGCCGCCCGCGCCGATCGCCCGACGGCACCCTGAGACGGCCGTGGACATCACCCGCATCGATGGGCCAGGGTCCGGCGCCGTGCGGATCGTCGCGCCGCCGGCGATCGTCCCCGATCCGCCGCCATCGTCGGTGATCGTCGTCGCCATCCTGATCCTGCTCACCGGCGTGACCGTGCTCGCCGGCTGGGTGGTCGAGTCGGCGTTGCTGGTCCGGCTGCATCCGGCACTGCCTCCGATGCAGCCCAACTCCGCGATCGGCCTCGTGCTTTCTGGACTCGGGCTCTGGGCGGCGACGCGGCAGTGGAATCGGCTGGCGGTGCTGACCGGCGTGCCGCTCATCGTGATTGGTGTCGTTACGCTTGCCGAGCATCTCCTGGGCAGGCCGCTGGGCATCGACACGTTGTTGGTGGCGCCGTTCGTCCAGACACCGGGCCTGCCGGCCGGCCGGCTCGCCATGCTGGCCGCGATCGGATGGACCGTGCTCGGCGTCGCCTTCGTGACGGCGCCGACGCGGCATCGCGGGCCGACGTTCGGCGTTGCCGCCCTCGCACTCAGCGCCGGAGCGATCGCGAGCCTGCTCAATGCCGCGCTGGGCGTAGCCACCATCGAGCCCTTCTCGGCCATCGCCGGGCTCGCCATCCACACGTCGGTCGCGATGCTGCTCACGGCCTGGGCGCTGGTCGTGACCGGCTGGCCCGGGCCGGGCCGGCGACCGCTGCCGATGTGGGCGCCGCTCGGCGCCGGCGTCTCGGTCCTCGTGCTGCTGGTCCTGCTGCTCGAAGTGTGGCTGGCTGAGGGCCAGCCTCGCGGCCCGCGCCTGGTGCTGGCGCTCGCGACGGCGCTGTCGGTGCTGATTGGGACGCTGGTCTTCTATGCGATGCGGGAAGCGCAGCGGTCGCAGGAACGTCTGCTCGCGTCGGAAGCGACGGCCCGCACCCTCGAACAACTGCGGGCCGACGCCGCTACCAGTTACGGCCTGTTGAGCGCATTCGTCGAGCATGCGCCGGCAGCGGTCGCCATGTTCGATCGCGACCTGCGCTATCTCGCCTGGAGCCGCCGTTGGGTGCAGGACTACCGGCTCGGCGCGCGCGACCTCAAGGGCCAGCACCACTACGACGTGTTTCCGGAGATTCGCGCCATGACGCAGTGGCACGACATCCACCAGCGGGCCCTGCGCGGCGCCGTCGAGCAGCGCGAGGAGGAGCGCTTCACCCGTCACGATGGCAAGGCGGAATGGATTCGCTGGGAAGTGCGCCCGTGGTACGACGATGCCGGCGCGATCGGCGGCGTCATCATGCTCACCGAGGTCATCACCGATCGGAAACTGGCGACGCTGGCGCTCGAGGCGAGCCAGGCGCGGCTGCAACTCGTGCTCGACAACGCACAGCACGGCCTCTGGGACTGGAACGTCAAGACCGGGCAGGTCTACGTCGACGCGCGCTACGCCGCGCTGATGGGCCTCGGGCCGCTCGAGCGAATCGGCCACGTCGACGACGTCTGGGCGGCCACGCTGCATGCCGACAGCCGCGCGCGCGTCCTCGATCGGCTCCAGCATTCGCTCGAATCCGACGACCAGCCCTACGACGTCGACTACAAGGCCGTGCGGAGCGACGACGGCACCGTGCTGTGGGTGAACTCGCACGGGCGCGTCTACGAGCGCGACGCGGCGGGGGCCGCCGTGCGGATGATGGGCACGATGCACGACATCACGCCGCGCAAGCAGGACGAGGAGCAGATCCTCGAGTCACTGCGGGAGAAGGAAGTGCTGCTCAAGGAGATTCACCACCGCGTCAAGAACAACCTGGCGGTGATCTCGAGCCTGCTGTATCTCCAGTCCACCATCACCGACGACGCGAGCGTGGTCACGCTGCTCGAAGACTGCCGCAACCGCGTCCAGTCGATGGCGCTCGTGCACGAGCAGTTGTACCGGACCAGCAACCTGGCGGCGATCGACTTCTCCGAGTACGTGCGTCAGCTGAGCACTGCGCTGCTGCAGGGCATGAGCACCGGCGTCCGCATCCAGGCCGTGTTCGACCTCGCCCCGGTGGCGCTCGGCATCGACAAGGCGGTGCCCTGTGCGCTCATCCTCAACGAACTGCTGACCAATGCCCTCAAGCACGCCTACCCGGGCCGAGGTGAGGGGCAGGTCACGATCGCGGTGCGGCCGCAGGAACGTTCGTGTGAGCTCGTGGTGGAGGACGACGGCGTCGGGATCCAGGGCGCCGACCTCGCGGGGGGACGCTCGCTCGGCATGCTGCTGATTCGCACATTGGCCAGCCAGATCGACGGCACCTGCGACATCGTGCGCACGGAGGCCGGAACGCGGGCCACATTGCAGTTCCCGCTCTAGGGAACCAGATCGCGGACGGGCGCCTCGGGGAGGCGCCCCTGACCAGATGGATATGCACACCCCGGCGACCGAAGTCAGTCGCCGTTCTGGATCTGGCGGGTAGCGGCATGTCCCCGTCCCTCGACTGCACTCGGGACGCCTTGAGCATCGTCGAAGGGCGACGTGCCCATCGAACGGCGCCGTTCGATCAGGACGGCGGCCGCTTACGCGTCGCGCGACGGCGATTGGGTGAGCGTCTGGCGAACGCGGTCCAGCAGGCCAGTCGCCGAGAACGGCTTCTGGATGTACGCGACGTCCTCGTGGGCGATGCCCTGCCGGAGGATGCGGTCCTCGGTGTAGCCGGACATGAACAGCACGCGCATCGCTGGAAAGCGCGGGCGCAGCGCGCTGGCCAGGGCGCGGCCGCCCATGTTGGGCATCACCACGTCGGTGAGCAGCAGATCGACCGTCGGATGTTCCACGTCGAGACGCTGCAGCGCCTCGCGTCCGTCGGCCGCCGAGAGTACGGTATAGCCGGCCGTCGTCAGGTAGGTGGCGACCAGCTGCCGCACCGCGTCCTCGTCCTCGACGAGCAGGATGGTGCCGCCCGGCGCCGCCGTGTCCTCGACCGCCAGTGGCACCGGCTCGGGCAGCAGCGGAGCCTGTTCGCGTGGCAGGTAGACCTTGAACAGCGTCCCCTCGCCAATCTCGCTGTACACGTGGATATGGCCGCCCGACTGCTTGACGACGCCATATACCGTCGCCAGGCCGAGCCCGGTGCCCTTGCCGGCGTCCTTGGTCGTGAAGAACGGCTCGAAGACGCGCGACCGCGTCACCGGGTCCATGCCGAAGCCGGTGTCGCCGACAGAGAGCATCACGTACGGCCCGGGCACCAGTTCAGGCGAGCCGACCGCGTAGGTCGGGTCGACGTCGACGCTGCCGCACTCGATCGTCAGGCGGCCGCCCTGCGGCATCGCATCGCGGGCGTTGAGCGCCAGGTTGATGAGGACCTGTTCGAGCTGGCTGCGGTCGGCCCGCACCAGGGTGGCGCCGTCGCGCAGCGTGTAGACGATCTCGACGTGCGACTCGATCAGCCGGCGCAGCATCGTCTGCAGGTCGATGACCACGTCGCGCACGTCGAGGACCACCGGCGACAGGACCTGCGTGCGGCTGAACGCCAGGAGTTGCCGCACCATCGACGTGCTGCGGTCGGCGGCCGCCTTCAGCTCACGCAGCAGCGCGCGACTGGGCTCGGTGGGCGGCAGCTTCTCCAGCACCAGGTCGGCGCAGCCGACGATGACCGTCATCATGTTGTTGATGTCGTGTGCCACGCCGCCCGCCAGGCGTCCGAGGGCTTCGAGCTTCTCCGCCTGACGCAGCCGTTCCTCGGCGTGCCGAAGCCGTTCCATCGTCCGTGCGTCCTGCGTCTCGACGCGGAAGACGGCGACGGCGCCCCGCACGGAGCCGTCGTGATCGCGGATCGGTGCCACGCTGTCGTCGATCGGCAGCGTCGTGCCGTCGCGCGAGACGAGCACCGTCTGCGGCGGCAACAGGACGATGGCCTGCTCGTTCAGCGCACGCGAGATCGGGTCTGGAATCGCTTCGCCGGTCTGGCCATTGCGGAGGACGAACACCTCGCCGGCCGGCCGGCCCATCGCCTCGGTGTGTGGCCAGCGGGTGAGCGTCTCGGCCACCGGGTTGATGAAGGTGACCTTGCCTTCGGCATCGGTGGCGACGACGCCGTCGCCGATGCTCATGAGCGTCGTCTCGTAGCGGATCTCGCTGGTGCGCAGTTGCCGCTCGAGGGTGTGCTTGTGGAGCACCATCGCGAGCGTCACCTTCAGCTCGCGTTCGTTGATCGGTTTCAGCAGGTAGCCGTACGGGCGGACGCGCTTGGCGCGCGAGATGGTCCCATCGTCGGCATGCGCGGTGAGGAAGACCACCGGCACCTCGAAGCGATCGCCGATGGCCGCGGCGGCCTCGATGCCGTCCATGTCGCCCTTGAGGCGGATGTCCATGAACGCCACCTGCGGGGCGGTGAGGCCCGCGAGCGCGATGGCGTCTTCGCCGGTGGCGACCGTGCCGACGACCTCGGCACCGAGCCGCGTGAGCCGGTGTTTCAGCTCCTCGGCAAGCAGCCCTTCGTCCTCCGCAATGAGGACCCTCGGGCGATCAGGCCCGCCTGTGAACGAGAACGGAAATGGCGCGAACGTGGACACGGTCCGAAGGGGGCGCTGCTCGATTCTTGCACAGTTCGGTGACGTTGGCGGACATGTATGTGTCTCGTTACCTGACAGATGGGTACAAGGTCGAGCTGGTGACCAGGTCGAAGTGTTGACGCGGTACCTGATCGCGGGACACTCTCGTCCGTCCCACGCGCCCTGATCAGCCCGCCTTCGCCGTTTGGGCTTCGGCGCGGCAAGGACGCCTGGCCCTGAACCTGGCGTGGCGCACAGCGACGATCTCTTCGACACGGGCGGCACCATGGCCGCCGCCATGCGTGCCCACCCGTGGGCCGAGACGTCCGTCGGCCCGGTCGATGGCTGGCCTCAGAGCCTGCGCACCGCCATCCGCATCGTCCTCACGTCTCGCTACGCGATGTGGATGTGCTGGGGGCCCGACCTCACGTTCTTCTGCAACGACGCCTACCGTCCGACGCTCGGGGTGAAGCAGCCGTGGGCGCTGGGCGCGAGTGCGCGCAAGGTCTGGGCCGAGATCTGGCCCGACATCGGCCCACGCATCGACCATGTCTTCACCACCGGTGAGGCGACGTGGGACGAAGGCCTGCGCCTGTTCCTCGTGCGCAGCGGCTATCTCGAGGAGACGTTCCACACGTTCTCCTACAGTCCGCTGCACGATGACGACGGCATCATCGCCGGGATGCTGTGCGTGGTCACCGAGGAGACCGAGCGGCAGATCGGTGAGCGGCGCCTGGCCACGCTGCGAGAACTGGCGGGTGGCCTGGCGGAGGCTCACACCGAGGCCGACGTGTTTGCCGCCGTCGAACGCAGCCTCGCGCGCGATCCGCGTGACGTGCCGTTCTCGCTGACGTACCTCGTGAACGAGGACGGCGCGTGTTGCGCGCGCCGGACGCGCACCGGCGTGCGCGTCGACCACGCGCTCGCGCCGGACAGTGTCGGGCCGCGGGACACCACGCCCTGGCCGCTGTTCGACGCGCTGGCTGGTCACGTCCGCCAGGTCGACCTCGGCATCGTCGGCGAAGAGGCGTGGGAGGGCGCGAGTCCGTGGCCCGGCCGGCCGACCCAGGCCATCGTGCTGCCGCTGGCGCAGGCCGGGCAGGCGCGGCCGGTCGGGGTGTTCGTCGCCGGACTCAATCCGACGCGGCCCTTCGACCAGGCCTACCGCAGTTTCCTCGAACTCCTCGTTGGCCAGATCGCTGCCGCGGTGGCGAGTGCCCGTGCGTACGAGGCCGAGCGCCGACGGGCAGAAGCGCTGGCCGAGATCGATCGGGCCAAGACGACGTTCTTCTCCAATGTCAGTCACGAGTTCCGCACGCCGCTCACGTTGATGCTCGGGCCGGTGGAGGACCTGATTCGCGACGCCGAGTCGGGGTCGGCCCAGCACGAACGCCTCACGCTGCTGCAGCGCAACAGCCTGCGCCTGTTGAAGCTGGTGAACGCGCTCCTCGACTTCTCGCGCATCGAGGCCGGTCGGGTCCAGGCGCAGTACCAGCCGATCGACCTGCCGCGGCTCACGCTCGACATCGCAAGTGCCTTTCGCTCCGCGATGGAGAAGGCGGAGCTGACCTATGTGATCGACTGCCGGCCGTTCTCGCGGCTGGCGCTGGTCGACGCGGAGATGTGGGAGAAGGTCGTCCTCAACCTGGTCGCCAACGCGTTCAAGTTCACGCTGGCCGGCCAGGTGCTCGTCCGGCTCGAGGAACGTGACGGCCGCGCGGTGCTGACGGTCGCCGACACGGGTGTCGGCATCCCCGCCGCTGACGTCGAGCGCGTCTTCGAGCGCTTCCGACGCATCGAGGGCTCGCGTGGACGCAGCCACGAAGGCACGGGCATCGGCCTGGCCCTGGTGCAGGAACTGGTGCGATTGCACGGCGGCACCGTGAGCGTCGTCAGCGAGGAAGGACGCGGCAGCACCTTCACGGTTGAAGTGCCGCTTGGCGACCCGCAGCTGCTCGGACGATCGGTCGACGCGGCAAGCAGCCTTACCGGCGACGGTCGGGCCAGCGGCTACGTCGAGGAGGCGATGCGCTGGCTGCCCGGCGACGACGAGCGCACGTCGTTCTCGTCGTTGCCGGTGATGACCGAGACGTCGCGCGCTGCCGACGTCACGGGAGCGGAGCGGCCTCGCGTGCTGGTGGCGGACGACAACGCCGACATGCGTGCGTACATCGGCCGGCTGCTGGCGCCCGACTACGACGTGATCCTGGCGCCCGACGGCGAAGCGGCGCTCGACCTCGCGAAGCAGCGTCGCCCCGCGCTGGTGGTGAGCGACATCATGATGCCGAAGCTGGATGGCCTCGGATTGATGCGGGAGCTACGGGCCGACGATGGGCTGCGCCGCGTCCCGATCATCCTGGTGTCGGCCAGGGCTGGCGACGAGGCGACGGTCGACGCGATCGAAGCTGGCGCCGACGACTACCTGGTGAAACCGTTCAGTGCCCGCGAACTGCGCGTCCGCGTGCGGGCACAGGTCGAGCGTGCGGCCTTTGCGAGTGCGCTGGAGGTCACCCAGCACCTGCTCGACGAGGCGCTCCGCGAGGCGCGCATCGCGTTGTGGGAGTGGGACCCGGTGGCGGACCACATCGGCATGTCGCGCAACCTCGCTGACGTGTTCGGCCTCCGTGAGGGGCAGACGCTGCAATCGTCGGCCGACGTGTTGCCGCTGATTCATCCGGACGACCGCGACGGGCACATCGGGCTCGTGAGCGATGCGGCCACCCGGCGCGGCGCGTACGTCAGTCAGTTCCGCATCACCCGGCCGGTCGACGGCGCCGCGGCATGGCTCGAAGACCGCGGCACCTCCGTCGTCAATCGCGACGACGGGACGGTGAGCGTGACGGGCATGGTGGCCGACGTCACCGCGCGCAAGCGCACGGCCGATCGGCTGGCTGAACTGCTCGACTCCGAGCGGGCGGCGCGCGCCGAGGCCGAGCGCAACGCTCGCCTGAAGGACGAATTCCTCGCAACGCTCTCGCACGAACTGCGGACGCCGCTCAACGCCATCCTCGGCTGGACGCAACTCCTGGGCCTCGAAGCCGCCGCCGGGCGGTCTCTCGACGATGGTCTGGCGGTGATCGCTCGCAATGCACGGGCCCAGGCGCAGATCGTCGACGACCTGCTCGACATGAGCCGCATCATCTCGGGCAAGCTGCGGCTCGAGCGCCGGCCAGTGGCGCTCGCCGAGGTCGTGCGCGCGGCGATCGAGACGGTGCAGCCGACCGCTGACGCACGTGGCGTGCGCCTCGAAGCGCCCGCGTCCTCGTCACCGACGATGGTGATGGGTGATGCCAGTCGCCTGCAGCAGGTGATCTGGAACCTGCTCGTCAATGCGATCAAGTTCACGCCACGCGATGGTCTGGTGCGCGTCGAGGTCACCGAGCACGACCTGCACGCCGAACTGAAGGTCGTCGACACTGGCGAAGGCATCCGGGCCGACTTCCTGCCGCACGTCTTCGAGCGCTTCCGGCAGGCCGATGCCTCGTCCACACGTCGGGTCGGCGGGCTCGGGTTGGGACTGTCGATCGTCCGCAACCTGGTGGAACTGCACGGCGGGTCGATTCGCGCCGAGAGTGCCGGCCAGGATCAGGGCGCGACGTTCATCGTGCGTCTGCCGCTCGTGAGCAGCGACGATCCGCGGAGCCTGGAGGTCGGATCGTCGACGCTCGACGAGCCCGCGACCGCATCGATCGAACGTCCGCCGGCCGCATTGCACGGTGTGCCGGTGCTGGTGATCGACGATGACGCCGATGCGCGGGAATTGATCGCCCGCGTGCTCAGCGACGCCGGTGTGCGCGTCACCAGCGTGGCCTCGGCCAGTGAAGGCCTGGCGCGGCTGTCGACCGAGCGCATGGCGCTGGTCGTCTGCGACATCGGCATGCCAGGGATGGACGGCTACGAGTTCGTGTCGGCGTTGCGTGCGCTGCCGCCCGATCGAGGCGGCGCGACGGCGGCGGTGGCGCTGACGGCCTTCGCGCGGCCGGAGGATCGTCGCCGCGCGTTGCAGGCCGGCTTCGACATGCACGTCTCCAAGCCCCTCGAAGCACACGAACTGTTGTCGGTCTGCGCCGCCCTCACCGCCCGCACAGAGATCCGCTGACAGCCCGACACCCGCGATCCCCCACCGGACGTCGCCGTCGCACTTCAGTTCGAGGGTCGCATCCCACCACC
>DATJTM010000486.1:0-7907 GCA_035503395.1 Luteitalea sp. | reverse complement strand
CATGCTGTCGGATCTGATGAGAGGTTCGATAGTTGACGTGCAGGGTCTTGGACCGTCCCCGCACGTCCACGCCGAGGGCCTTCCATGAAAACGGTTGCTGGAAGATCCGCTGCCCGAGGTCTCCGGCGAAGAACAACGCATTGCGCCGGTTGCCACCGAGGGCAGCCAGGAACCGTAGCTGTGCGATGTCGAGATCCTGCGCCTCGTCGATGACCGCGACGTCGAACGGTGGGGCCGACCGGATGCTCGGTGTCGCCGCCAAGGCGTGAAAGAGCTCTGAGCGGGTCATGCTCCCCCGCGTTCGCAACGCGGCGATCATCGCTTCGAAGATGGACCAGAGCACTGCCCGTCGGGCTTCGGGAAGCCGCGACCGGCGCCCGAGCCTAGGCACATCCCGGTACGCCTCCCACGTGCGGAGGTGCCAGGCGTCCACCACCTGATCCCACTCCGCCCGTACGAACGACCGTGAGAAACCGTGTGCCGATGCCCGCGCGGTAGCGTCGTCGAGAGTGCCGTCCAATTCAGCCTGCGATACCAGGCGCACTGGCCCGATCTGCGACTGATGAAGGCGCACTGCGAGGCTGTCCAGCGCGTGCACTTCCAGGCGTTCGCCTACTCGCGGAGTCGTGCCAACCAGCCGGCGCAGATTCACGCGGAGCGCGTGCGCGAGCGGTTCGGAGAAGGTGGCCAAGAGCACGCGGGCATCCGGCATGGTGCGGGCGAGATGCGCCGCTCGGTGCAGGGCTACGATCGTCTTCCCGGTTCCAGCCGAACCCGCAACGCGCGCCGGTCCGTTGTAGTCCCGCTCCACGAGGCTGCGCTGTTCGGGATGCAGGAAGACGGCCCACTTGTCCCAGGGCGCATCGAGCGCCGCGGCCAGTTCCTCGACGCTTGCGACGACGCGGAAGCGACGCTGGGCATCGGGGTGCGCGAAGGAGTCGGTGGAAGCGGCGGCGGACGACGGAAGTGGTGGCGCCACGGACGGCGTGCCCCCGGTCGCCAACTCGAGGATCGCCTCGGCCGCTTCTGCAGGCAAGTGCGCCGCGAGCGTGAGCAATCCGTCCTCGTCCGCCTGCCGCGCGTCGGTCACCCACTCCGGCGGCACGCCGTACTCGAGAAGCAGCTGTTCGGACACGTCGCGCAGCGGTCTCCGAGGCGTGTGCGCACCGACCGGTGACTGCACATAGGTGGGGACGACGATCTCCCTGACAGCCTCGCGGATCTCGACAATCTGCGCGGCGCCGGTCGTTGGGTGTGTCTCCAGCTTCCGTCGTTCCGCCCACGCGTAGGCGCGGTCGTGATGGTCGACGTAACAGAGCAGCAGGCTCGAGTCCGTGCGATGCACAATCAGCCGGATGTCGGCGTTGACGCGAACGGACCAGAACCGCTTGTCCTTGGCCTTGTCCAGCTTGTGGTAACTGAGGCCTGGGGCCGAGGCGTCCATCTGCAGGTCGAAGGCCGTGGTCTTGGCGGCCTTCTGCTCCTCGCCGGTCAGTCGGCCGAGGCTATCGGTGAACGTGTCCGCGATCAGGAACGTCACAGGTACCGCTCCGAGAGGTAGTCGACGTAATGCTCATGCGCTGCGCGCGCCTTCGAGACCCCCCGCAGGACGAACTCCTGCACGGAAAGACCAGTGAACGCGATACCGTCGGCGGCCACGGCGTCTTCGAAGCGACGCAGTTCAGACCGGTGTTCGCAGCCTTCGTCACCAGGCGCGTCGAGATAGAGGTAGATCAGTGTCCACTTGCCACTCGGCACCCCGGCCTTGAGACCAAGGAGGTGCTTGAGGAGCTGACAGGCATCCAAACGTCGGAAGCCTCCGCCTTCCTGCACCAGGCGCTCGCCGAGCGCACGGCATCGCGAGATGTCGCCCCACGAGTCGAGCGCGAGATACGCCGCACTCAGACGCTTCTCGCTGAGCCGTCCGTATGGCTCGAACATCTTGCACTCGACGCCAACCCGGCGACCATCGGCATAGCGCAGCCCGAAATCGAGGTGAGGGTCCACCGTGAAGCCGCGTGCGCGCGCGGAGTCGCACACCGGAAAGCAATCCTCGAACGCCATTGCCGGACGATCACCGCCGGGAAGTCCGAGCAGACCGGTCAGTGTGTCCGGACAAGTCATCCAGTACTGGAACAGGTTGACGGCCATGGCCGCGGACGAATGGAGCGCCGACATCGTCGGGATGGCGCCACGCAGTTCGCCACCGGCGCCGTGTTCGAATGCCGTCCGCACCGCCGGCAGCAGAACGTGGTCGAAGAGGTTGTCCTCGACCGACATCGTGTAGTTCGGCGCGCCTCGGGTGCCGGCTGATCCCTGCAGCTTGATCCCTCGTCGTTGCGCCCACGCCCGCTGCTTCGCCTGTATGAACGCACCAGAGGTCATGGCCATCGGCGCCTCACCGCGACGTGACCTGTGCGAGGTCGATTGTGGTTGCTGACGATCCGTCGTTCTCAGTCAGGTAATCGCCAGGCCGGCAGGTGAAGACAATGACCTGATGCTCGTGCTCGGCCGCAGACGCTCGCAGCCGTTCCCCGAACCATCGCAGCCGGCCAGTGTCACTGTGTACGAGTTGGTCATCCAGGACCACGGCCGTCCGCAGATGGCCGGCGATGGCGAGGCGCAGCAACGTTGCCAGCTGCTCACGGGTGCCGACCGACAACGCGTCGAGCCTACGAACCTCACCGCTCGCCTCGATATGCTCGGCGCGAAGGTCAGTCGCGAAAGAGACGGGCCCGTACCGCTCGCCTGTGAGTTCCCTGAAGGCCCGCGTGACGGGACCGCCAAGGGCACGTCCCAGGTGCGTCGCTCGCGCCGCCTCGACCGTCTCGACTTCTGTCAGCAGTCGACGTGCGGCCTGTTCCGTGCGTTCGCATTCGAAGACCTCTGCTCGTGCGAGGTTGACGGCGTCCTCCTGCTGTGCGAGTCGTTCCGAGCCGACGTGGCCTGTGATGAGCCGCAGTTGTCCGGTCGCTTCGTTCAGGTCGGTCGTGCACTGTTCGAGCTGTCGTCGAGCCAGGTCGAGTGCGCGTGCAGCCACGTCGACGTCCAAGTGAGGTTGATCGACTGGGGACAAGGCGGGATCGCCAAGTGCCGTCTGTAGCTGAGCCTCCAGCACCGCTCTGTCCATGACATCGAGTGCGCCTGCTCTCGTTGCGACATCGGTGCTGATGTTCAGGACGGAGGCTTCCAGTTCTCCGCGCGTGTGCTGTGCGGCCGTCAGGCCATTCCGCGTTTCCTCCAGCCGCGACGTCAGCTCGCCATGAGCTATACGCAGTTGTGTCAATGCCTCCTGGCTGCCAGCCCCGCTGTCGTCGGCTGTCTCGAGCGCGTCCAGTTCCCTCGCGTTGGCGGCCATTGCCTCCTCGAGGTGTCTTCGTGCCTCTGCCGGTCCAGCTCCGAGCGCGGACACGTGAACCTCGAGCGAGACCTGGACTTCGTTGAGTCGGACGCGGATGCCGTCTCGCGTGGTTGCGGCCGCCGTGTGATGCTCGCGCGCCTGCTCGAGAATGGTGGTCGCGTCGTCTACAGGCGGTGGCGCACCACTGGTGCGCTCGTATTCGGCGACCTCCAGCCGCACGCGCGCGAGCGTTTCGGCGTCACACGCTTCGCCTGCTAGCTGCAGCGCTGTCGTCGCCGAGGCCGTCGCACGCGCGGCTTCGTCGAAGGCGGTCTGACAGGCATCCCGGTGTGACGCGGCGGCGTGAACCTCCGCGTCGGCGTCCGTCCGGTGCCGCACCCGCGTGGCCTCCATCGCCTGGAGCACCTCGTCGATCCGACGCCGCACGGCGGATGCATCGTCGGCGAACGTCGCGGCTCGACTGGTCAGCGTGTTCGCGTCACCTCGTGGCGCGTCACGCTCCAGCCGTGCCAACGTGGCGCGCCGGTCCGTCAAGGGGCCGGACTGCTGCTCCGCGTCGATCGCTGCGCTGTCGGCGGCATCTGCGTCGGCACGAAGGCGCTGTGCGTCCGCGCGCATGCCGGCCAGTTCTGCAGACGCCGCTTCGAATGTCGCCAGGCTCGAAAGTCCGGCCGTCCGAAGCGAAGGTTCCACCTCCTGAGACCAGCGGTCCCGACGCCTTTGCCGCAGCTCGGACTGGGTGGCGAGCTGGTCCGCCTGCCGACGTCGCGGAAGCCACACAACGACACCGACGAGGGCCGACACGACGAGACCTGCGGCGGCCGCCAGTATCAACGAGAGGCCGAGGCCAAGGAACGCGACAGCAGCCGTAGCCAGTCCGGCCGCCACCCCGATGACGACCGGCCCCATGGCCGACGGGGTGGCTGGCGGGCCCTGCTGGGCGTCTGCCTCCAGCTCTCTCTCCAGAGACCGCCACGCGGCGACGCGCTCCGGTGTCGGGAGTACCCGGTGCGTGACGCGCTGTTCGAGATCGGTCGCCTGCGAACGCAAGGTCTGCGCCTGCGACCGCTGCCGGCCGGCCAGCGCCGTGAACTCCTCCAGCCGACGAATCTCGCTCCGCAGCTCGGTGAGGGCGATGTGCGCCTCCACCGCCCGGAGCATCTCGACATCCGCTCGCGCGTCGGCGATCTCGGGAATCGTCGAATCGTGCCCGGCGACGTCCCGCTGGCGCTCGGCGTCGGCGAGCCGTGCCCGAGCCGCGTCGAGGCGGTCGGCGCTCTCCTGTTCTCTCTGTCGGGCCTCCGCGAGTGATGCGGCCGCATCACTCGCCCGGCGATCCTGCTCGAGGAGCCGGGCCAGTGTTGCGCTGGCATTGGCGTACGCGACGCCGCGCTCGGCATCGACCACGGCCTGACCGGTCGCACGCGCGGTCTCGCTGGCCTGTGCCAGCTGCTCTTGGAGCCGAACGGCCTCTGCTTCGACTGCTTCAGCAGCCACCACGTCCTTCAGTCGCGCCTCGAGCCCGGCGCGCTGCGCGTCGAGTTCCGCACGTCGCCTGCCGCGCTCCTCGGCGCGGACGCGCGCGGCTTGCCCACTGTCAGCCTCTGCCCGGGCCACGTGCTCCGCTGACGCCTGGAGTTCAAGTCGGGTCGCCTCCAGTCGATCGCTGGCCGCCTGTTCACTGTGCCTCGCGTCAGCCAGTTCTCGCTCTGTCGACGCCAGCCGTGTCTTCGCGAGCTCAAGCTCCGCCCGCTGGCGGTCCAGGTCCGCCAGTTGCTCACGGAGCTCCCCAATGCGACTCTCGAGCGCGGCGCGAGCCTCTGTCCGTGCGGTCTGGTCCTGCGCGGTCTGGAGCGCGGCGGCCGCAGCCTCTACTTCGGCCGACCAACGCATCCGCTCGTCCTGTCGTCGGACGACCGCCTCCCGGATGGCTCGCCCTTGCTGCTCCGCCTCCCGCAGGCGGGTCAGGACAGCTTCCTTGTCCTTCAGTCCTAGTTGGAGCGCAACGAGCGGCGAGTCGCTCGACGTCTTCCATCGACCACTCGGCGTGAAGACCTTGCCGACCCGTTCCTGCAGCCGCTCGACGAGAGCCAGGACGATGGGATCCTTGTCGAGCGCGCCGAGCGCCTTGGTCACCAGCGCTTTGCCGGTGGTGTCCGGGTCCCTCTCCAGGCTGCTGGCGAGGATCTCCTGCACCTCGCCCTGCCGTCCCAGCAGCGCAGTCAGCAGGAAGCTCTCGAGCCTCGGACCGGCGCCACGACCGCCCGGCGGCGCGATGCCCCAGGCGAGCAGTTCCCTGATGCGGCCTTCCGCGCCATTCCCGTGCGCGACGTCACGGAAGCGCGGCGTCTCGACCGAGGCACTGTTCGACAGGGTCGCCTGCTTGCGGTGGCCGAATCGCTTCTCGATCTTCCACAACTGGCCCTCATGCTCGAAGGTCAGCGTCACGCACGCCGGCCTGTCCTGCCCCCACGTCACGTATTCGTCACCAGCACGCGATGTGGTCGGCACGAGCAACGCGGCGCGAATGGCTTCTGCGAGCGTCGACTTTCCCAGCTCGTTCGGTCCGTGCAGGACCGTGACGGCTGGACCGAACGTCACGTCGCCGTGCCGCAGGCCGCGGAAGTCCTGTACTTCGAGGCGATGCAGCTTCACGCCGGCGCCTCGCTCAACATCCGGTACAGCAACTGCGCCGCGCGTCGTGCCTCATCGTCATGCTCGGACACGGCAGCCAGGGTGTTGGCGACGATGGCGAGCGTTTCCGGAGCACCGCTCATCACGTCCTCGAGGGCGCCGACCTCGACGCGCAGCCCGCTGCGGTCGACGACCAGCGCACCGGCGCGGCCCGTACTCGCGAGATCACCGCGAAGTTGCCGGATCAGCTCGCCGACTTCCTTCTCGTCCGTGACCGGGATGGTCATGTCGAAGCGCAGGCGGAGGACGGTGGTCGAGAGGTCCTCGCTGGCCAGCCGGCGCAGCGCCGGCAGGCTGGTGACCGTCTCGTCCCGCCACGTCCAGCGGCCGACGCGCTCCGGGATGATCGTCGGCCGGGCGCCGGCCCGCGGAATCAGCACCACCGCGACCGATCCGGTGTCCGTCTCGCCGAAGCGAGCCTGTTCAGGGGCGCCTGGATACACGATTGGCGCCGGGCCCGGTCCGGCGATGACCCGATGTCCGTGGGTATCGCCGACGGCCAGGTAATCGAGTCCCCGCTGCTCCGGCGCATCACGAGCGATGGGGAAGTTGGTCTGGTGACCCTCGATGTCGAAGGTCGAGCCGTGCACGAGCCCCACACGGATGCGGGTATCGCCTTCAGCCCGGGTCGGGAGCGACAGCGCAAGATCCTCGGCGCCGGCCGTCGTCTGGCAGGGCGCCGCAAGGATCACGGCGTCGTCACCGACCGGCAGCTCGAAGCGCCCCGATTCGACGACGTGAACCCACTCGGGCAGCAGGGATCGAAACGGGTGATCGCGGTGGAAGACGGACTGCGCCTTGATCGGGTCGTGGTTGCCGGGCAGCAGGACGACCGGGCGGCTCCAGTGCCGCTGGCTTCTGAAGATGCCGGCCAGGCCCCGCCACCAGTCCTCGGCTGGTTCAGGGGTGTCGAAGACGTCGCCGGCCCAGAGGACGACGTCCACGGCGTGCAGGTCCGCCACCGACAGGATGGTTCTGACGACGTCGAGTCGGGCGCGCGACAGCTTGCGGCCGTCCTCGGCAGTCAGCAGGCCGAACTCCAGACCGAGATGGAGATCGGCGGTGTGCAGGATCTTCAGCACCCCGCACCTCCCGCCACCTCGAACTCCACATCGAGCAGCCGGGTCACCTCGGGCCGGCGATAGCGCCGTTCCATCAGGCGCTCCCGCCACGTCCGGTACTCGTCGTCGCCACCCTCTTCGAGGTACGCGACTTGGGCGCGCAGATCGTTGCGCTCGCGAAGGAGCCGCGCCGTGCGCTCGTCGACGTCTGCGCCCGTCTGGACGCTGAGGGTTCGCCCGCGCCGCTGCTCCAGCTCACCGAGCTGGCTCTCGAGCCTCGCCTCCTTGCGACGCAGCACGAGCACCTGGTCGGCCAGGTAGTGATCCAGCTGCCGCAGCATCTGCTCGAACCGTGCGTGATCGTGCGCGGACACCGCAGATTGATCCGCGAAGACTGCAGCGTCGACCGCGTCCTCCAGAAGTTGTGCGGCCGACGTCCCTTCGGGCCCGGACTCCGACGACACGGGCAGGGAGAGCAGTGCGTCGACAGCCGCCTGTGGCAAGGGATCGACCTCGCCGTCCAGGCATGCCGTGGTCAGGATGCTGTCGACGCGTTCGATGCCACGATGCGCCACCCGCGTCACGGCCATTCGGCCCCTGCGCCCGGCGAGCGGTTGCGCCTCGGCTGGCGCGCTGGCGTCAAGCGCGAAGACCACCCGGCCCTGCACCGTGTCGGGGCGCCGGACCGCGTCGATCGCCGCCTGCACCACCGCGTGGCCGACGTGCAGCGACTCGCCTTCCGCGAGGTCCCGCGAGTCGCCGACGACGCCGAGGAAGCCGCCCTGATAGCC
>DATJTM010000485.1:0-6199 GCA_035503395.1 Luteitalea sp. | reverse complement strand
GATGACGATGGGGCCACCGACGTTGCCGCCCGGATACTGATACGTGTCCTTCGGCTTGTCGGTGCCGGCGATCGAGTTCGAACGGTCGTTGGCGCTGAACTTGGCGTCGCGGATGTAGTCGTAGAGCGTGCCGCGAAAGCGCGAGGTGCCCGACTTGGTCACGGCGCTCACGCTCATGCCACTCGACCCGTATTCGGCGGCGTAGTTCGAGCTCTGAACCTTGACCTCCTGCACCATGTCGTTGTTCAGCGTGACGATGACACCGCTGTTGGCGCCGATGTCGATCAGTGCCGAGCCGTCGAGGCTCACCGTGTTGCCCGACGAGCGGACGCCGTTCACCGTATAGCCCTGCGTGTCGTTCGAGCCCGTCCCGAAGCCGACGCTCTGTAGCCTGCTCTGGTCGGGCGCGACCACGCCAGGCAGGATGCGCAGGAGTTCCAGGGAGCTGCGGCCGATGATCGACAACTTGTCGATCTGTTCGGCGCGAATCAGACCTTCGCGAGCGCCGGTTTCGGTCTGCACGTATTCCGGTGACGACGTGACCGACACCACTTCGTTCAGCTGACCGACCTCCATCGCGACGTCGACACCGCGGTTGTCGGCTGGCGACAGTACGAGCTTGGTCTGCTCGTACGTCTTGAAGCCCTGCAGCTCCACCTTCAGCGTGTACGTGCCCGGGAAAAGGCCGGTGAAGAGGTAGCCGCCGCGTTCGTCACTGGCCACGGTGCGCGTGGACTTGGTGCCGACATCGGTGACCGTCACGCTGGCGCCGGGCAGGACGCCGCCCTGGGTGTCGCTGACCGTGCCGCGAACGGTCGCGGTCGTGCCTTGCGCGAGCGCCAGGGCCGGAATGGCGAGCGTCAGGGACAACGCGAGCAGCGCTCGCACACCTTGCAGGACTGCGGACATGAGTCGCCTCACGACTATGCGCACGGGTAACCCGAGCGACAGTTGGCCCCTACTACTTTTAGGTGAGGCGGAGTATGGATGCGACGGCAGACCTTGTCAAGCGGCCGTAAACGTCTGTTTTTTCAGTCACTTAATCATTTATCCCGAGTACGGACAAAATCAATACAACACACTCTGGGACTAGTTGGATTCTGGTAGAACCACTTGACAATCACAGCAGACAGTCCGCTGTGTCGACCGCCGAAGATCACGAGGAAGCGCGATGAATGTGGCAGGACCACTCGTCGACTACCAGTGGCGAATGGCTGGTCCTGTGATGCGATGAGCGCGCCGAGGCAAGGGACGTCAGTAGTCGAACACGTGCTCCACGCCGGGGTCACCTGGAGGTATCGCGCGCAGAAGGTTGGCCAGTTCCGACACCGGCACGTCCAGCAACAGCCGGTCCCCGTCGTAGCCGTCACGCGCGATGCGCAGGATGACCGTACCGGGGACCCGCGGCTGGGCGCCTCGCGGCACCGCCAGTGTCACCAGGATGTCGTCGTTGCCGGCAATCTCGCTGACGGTGCCACCCAGTCTGGCGATCTCCGCAAGGAGTTGCGTGAAGCGCGCGTATCGTGGCGTCTCGATCTCGACGACGCCGCCCGGACGGACCTCGACGACCTTCACGTCGGCCATGCTCGACAGTCGTTCCCGGTCGAGACCGGTCACGAGACTGCGGATGACGAGAGCCGCGGGTGCGCTCGCCGCCGCGGCGCCACCGATGACGCGCGCGTACCCGGCCTTGGCCGTCCATTCGAGACCGATGCCGACGCGCCGTTCCCACCCGCGCAGCGACAGTCCCGCGGGCACGGCCCACAGCTTGCCGACCTCACGCATGAACGGATACTGGTACCACGGCGTCTGGCGCAGGAACGCGGCGTAGTCGACAGCCGTGGCACTCACCGCGCGATCCTGCGCCGTCTTGTTCGTCCCCCGCCACCAGGCCGCGACACGGCCGATCGACTCTTCGTACACGGCCTTGGCTGCCATCTCCGCGGTGAAGCTCACGCCGATGGTGTGAATCATCATTCGCGTGTCGGAGTCGGCGCCGCCGTGCGCACTCGCGACGCGCATCAGCGAGCAGGTCGAGCGCCAGAACCCAGTGACGCTGGTGGCGTAGTCGAAGGCATGTTCGTCGCCCGTCTCGAGCACCTTGGCGAGACCGTCGTATGCGAAGACGATGTGCCACTCGGGGTAGGTGAGGTACGAGTTGGCCTCGAGCCGTCGGAACGCGGGGTCGGCAATCCTCGGCACGTACCGCTGTTCGACCGGCGTGCCGTCGCACGCGAACTCGACGTACGCGACGGGCGTCAGCAGCACCAGCAACCCGAGGACGGCCGCGACGATGCACCGCTTCAGGAATCGTCGCATCCTGCCGCCGCGCCGACCGCGCTCGCCGGGCCGAAGCCCAGAGGCGAAGGCGGCCCGACGCCGCGAGGCGAAGGCGGGCATCAGCGGGCCTCGTGGGCGTAGCGGATGGCCGTGTAGATCGCGAAGCCGCCGCCACCGATGTGCGGCAGGTTCGCCAGGATCTTGAAGCCCAGCGGCAGGTCGAGCACGCCGTGATGGACGATGCCGAGGTCGAGATAGCCGGAGCCGACCGCCAGGCCGAGCAGGCCGTCACTCAGGTACAGCAGGCCGAAATACAACAGGAAGATCCGCGAGGCACGGCTCGACAGCGCGGCCGAGACACCGGCCCACGTCGCCGAGGCCACGTGCAGCAGATCGTCGAAGATGTCGAGCGCGAAAATCCCGAACGCACGGCCTTCCGCGTCGGTCAGCCCGGGAATGTAGTTCAGCGAGGCGGCCGCCAGCAGCACGACCATGTAGACGAGCGCAGTCCTGCGCAGTGTTCCCACGTACGGTCCCTTCAGAGCTGCCCCAGGTAGCGATCCCAGAGGTGATTGCGGAAGACACGCTGCGGATCGAGCTCCCGCTTGCGCGCGGCCAGCGCTGCCGCCTTCGGGTACGCGCGGGTCAACTGATCGAGCGACGCGTGCGGCCGATACGGCAGGTAGTACGTGCCGCCGATGGCCAGCACGCGTTCGATCAGCTCGTGCGTCATCCGCGCCATGTCCGCCTCGCCGCGCATCGTCTGCTCCTGCGAGAACAGCAGCACGGCCGCGATGCGTGGCTCGGGCGCGTAGTTGAGGACGCTGTCGCGATCGGTGTCGACGAACCGCAGCGTGATGTTGAGCAACTGCTGGAACGACGCCGGGATCACGTCGCGGCACGCCGTGACGAACTCGGCGAACCGCGCCGGCGCGACGAAGTACTCGTGCAGGATGTCGGTGCGCGACGGGTCGCGGTCGTCCAGCGTGATGACGGGCTCGTTCATCAGCGAGTTGCGGGTTGCCGGCCGCGCGACCATCGGACCCACTTCCGCCTCGGTCCACCACCGGAAGCGCTTGGCCCGATCGGACTCCACCTGACTCCGGAACAGGAGCCGCGACGCACGGCTGACGAATCCCGAACCCGTGGCTGCGGGCAGGTTCGTCTGGTCAGGCGCAGGACGATACGTAATCAGCAGCCCGCGTTCGAAGAAGCGATCGAGCGCGACGTCCAGGCGTCCGTACGCCATCTGGATGCCCGGATCGGCCTGCAGACGCCTGGCGAAGAGCGCGCCCAGCTGCGCCCCATCGACGTGCTCGAACGCCGGCACGAGCCGCGCATTCGGCACCATCTGCAGTTCGAGGTCGGTGATGACGCCGAAGAGCCCGTAGCCGCCCATCGCGTGCGAGAACAGGTCGGCGTTCTCGCTGCGCGAGCAGGTGACCTGCGTCCCGTCGGCGAGCAGCATCGTCAGCGACCGCACCGTCGTGCCGCCGCCACTGAAGGTGACGGGCCAGCCGTGCGCGTTCACGGAGTACGTGCTCGCGACGCCGAAGTCGTTGTTGGACTGCATCACGGCTGGCGAGAAGCCGATCGCATCGAGCTTCGAGATGACCGTGGACCAGCGGACACCGGCACCGACGCGGTAGGTCTTGCGTGCGGTGTCGGGCTCGAGCCAGGACTGATCGAGCGTCGCCACCGTGCCGTTCGCCGCGAGACTTTGGGCGCCCATGGAGTGCCGCGCGGCGCTGGCGATGAAGGGCCGCCCGGCGGCGCGGGCCTCGGCGAGTGCCGTGCGCAGCCGTGCGAGGGCCGCGCCCCGTTCGTCGTCCCGAATGGTCAGGTGCGAGGCGACGGAGGTCGGCGACAGCAGGCTCGCGTCGTTGAGGACGGTGGCGCCGCTGGCTGCCGGGGCCGCCGATTGCGGGAATGGCGGGCCGGGGTGATGGGTCGGCGCACACGCGCGTCCGACGACAGCCCCGCCCACTGCCGACGCGCCGAGCAGCATCGCCCGTCGCGAGATTCGCCTGCCGCTCTTCCTATCCTGCCGTTCGTCGTGACCCACGGGTTGTGGTGGCAAGGATACACGGCGTGATACAACGCGACGCATGCTGGATCCCTGGCTCCCGCGACGTTCGCGCCGCGAGTTCCTGCGCGCGGCCAGTGCGGCCGGCGCGGCAGCCGCGCTGCCCTGGCCCACGCTGGGCGCACAGGGGCCGGCGCCACTCTTCGAGGCGGTGCCGGCGTCGCGCAGCGGCATCACGTGGCGGCACGACAACGCGATGAGCGACCTGCGCTACCTGCCCGAGACCTGCGGGTCGGGCTGCGCGTTCCTCGACTACGACAACGACGGGTGGATGGACATCTACCTGGTCAACAGCGGGCCGGCCGACATCTACACGCCGAAGACGCCGATCCGCAACGCGCTCTATCGAAACAACCGCGACGGCACCTTCACCGACGTCACCGAGAAGGCGGGCGTCCTGGGTGGCACGTTCGGCATGGGCGTCGCCGTCGGCGACTACGACAACGACGGATTCGCCGATCTGTTCGTCACCGCTTACGGCAATTGCACGCTGTATCGCAACAACGGCAACGGCACCTTCACCGACGTGACCGCGAAGTCTGGCCTGCGGACACCCGGCTGGACGACCAGCGCCGTGTGGTTCGACTACGACAATGACGGCAGGCTCGACCTGTTCGTGTGCAGCTTCGTCGAGTTCTCGCTGAAGACCAACGTCTACTGCGGGGACAACAAGCTCGGACGCCGCTACTACTGCATCCCGCGCGTCTTCAAGCCGTCGGCGTCGTTCCTGTACCACAACAACGGCGACGGCACGTTCACCGAGGTGAGCAAGGGCACCGACATCCAGCGCGCCCTCGGCAAGGCCCTCGGCGTGGTCGCCACCGACATCGACAAGGACGGCACGCTCGATCTGTTCGTTGCCAACGACACCGTCCAGAACTTCCTCTTCATGAATCGCGGCAGCGGCAAGTGGGAAGAGATCGGGCTCGCCTCAGAGGTCGGCTTCTCGGCAAATGGCCAGCCGCGTTCGGGCATGGGCGTCGATGCCGCCGACTTCGACCAGGACGGCTGGGAAGACCTGTTCGTCGCCAACGTCGATCAGGAGATGTTCTCGCTCTACAAGAACCGCGGCAACGAGTCGTTCCAGGACGTCGCGCACGCCAACGGCGTGGCGCAATCGACGCGACTGCTCAGCGGCTGGGGCCTGAAGTTCTTCGACTATGACAACGACGGGCACCTCGACCTACTGCTGTCGAACGGCCACCCGGACGACATGATCGAGCACTACTCGACCCAGGTGACGTATCGGGAACCCTTGCTGCTGTTCCACAACGAGGGCGGTCGGCTGAAGGACGTGAGCGCCTCGGCCGGGCCCGTGTTCAAGGAGCGGTTCGCCGCTCGCGGCCTGGCCGTCGGCGATCTCGACAACGACGGACGCCTCGACGTGCTGGTCAACAACAACGGCGGCGCACCACTGCTCCTGCAGAATCGCGCCGGGCAGGGCCACCACTGGGTCGGACTCGTGCTGCAGGGCACGACCTGCAACCGCGACGCGATCGGCGCCCGCATCAGCTGGTCGGTGGGCGGCAAGGTGACCCGGCGGCTCAAGACCGGCGGTGGCAGCTACCTGTCGGCCCACGACCCGCGCGAGATCCTCGGGCTCGGCACCGCCACCACGATCGACTGGGTCGAGATCGCCTGGCCGGCACCCAGCAAGCAGGTCGACCGGCTGACCAACCTCAAGATCGACACGTATCAGCGCATCGTCGAAGGCAAGGGAGTGATCTAGGGGCGGCCTTCCGCCTCCCCCAAGGCTATGGCGGACAGGTCGGCCATCGGCCTTGGGCCTTCGGGAATGTCGGCAGTCGGCAGTCGGCGGGTCGGCAATCGCCC
>DATJTM010000484.1:0-12473 GCA_035503395.1 Luteitalea sp. | reverse complement strand
CGACGAGGAGACTCGACATGAACGTCCTCACGCGTCCACGCTCGCGCGTCCACACGATCATCGCCGTCGCGGCGCTGGCCTGGAACCTGCTCGGGCTCGTGCTGTTCGTCCTGCAGATCACGATGAGCGCCGAGCGCGTCGCGGCGCTCGCGCCCGCCGACCGCGCGATGTACGACGCGACTCCCGGCTGGGTGCTCGGCGGCTTCGGTGTGGCCGTGGTCACCGGCGTCATCGGATCGCTCGGCCTGCTCCTGCGTCAGAAATGGTCGATTCCAGCGTTCGCCGTATCGCTGATGGCGATCATGGTGCAGATTGCCGGCACCTTCGCGATGACGCCGGCGTGGGAGACATACGGCGGCGCCGGCCTGATCATGCCCGTCATCCTCGCGACCATTGCCTTCGCGCTGCTGAAGTACGCGCAGCGTCCGGCGGCGTGACCGCCGCCCCTCCTGTCTGCACCTTGCGCAGGCAGGGCCGCTTGCAGGGTGCGCCGTAGCCGCAAGGCGAAGGCGGGCCCGACGCCGGCCCGTCCGCTCCTTGCGCGGGTCACGAGAGTCGTGTGCCGATAGAATGCCGACGACATGCGTCGGCATCCCCTTCCCCATCTCGCGCGACTCGCGCTCGTCACGTTCACGCTCGGCCTGACCCAGGCCGCGCCCGCGCACGTGTCCGCGCAGCCCGTCACGCCGGTCACCGGCGTCGTATCGCTGTTCAACGGCAAGGACCTTTCGTCGTTCTACACGTGGCTGGTCGGCGACCACCGTGAGGATCCCGACAAGGTGTTCACCGTGGTGCCCGATGTCGACGGCGCACCGGCCATCCGCATCAGCGGCCAGAAGTTCGGCGGCATCACGACGCATCAGGAGTTCGAGACCTACCGCCTCGTCGTCGAGTTCAAGTGGGGCACCAAGACGTGGGCGCCGCGGGTCGATCGGGCGCGCGACAGCGGCATCCTCGTCCACTGCCAGGGCCAGGACGGCAACACGCGGGCCGACTTCAACGGCCCGTGGATGCGCTCGATCGAGGCCCAGATCATCGAGGGCGGCATCGGCGACATCCTCGTCGTCGCCGGGCACGAGACCGACGGGACGAAGACCACGCCCGAACTGACGGCCACCCAGACGCCCGACCGCGACGGCGAGTGGGTGTACGACCCGAAGGGCACGACGCGCGTCTTCCGCAATGGCGACCGCATCAACTGGTTCGGCCGCGACCCGGACTGGGCCGACACGCTGGGATATCGCGGCGCCCGCGATGTCGAGAAGCCGGCCGGCGAATGGAACCGCCTCGAGGTGATCGTCGAACCCACACGGATCACCAACGTGCTCAACGGCGTGGTGGTGAACGTCGGCACCGACCCGACCTATCGCCGCGGCAAGATCCTGATCCAGTCCGAGGGCGCGGAGATGTTCGTGCGGCGCGTCGAACTGCACCCGGTCTCGCGCCGGCCGGCGCAGAAGCATTGACATCTGATGCGTGATGCATGATGCTCGATTCATGCGCACCACGCTCGATCTGGATGACGACCTGCTCGAGGCTGCGAAGGAGCTGGCGGCGGTTCGCGGCACCTCCGCGGGTCGCGTGATTTCGGATCTCGTGAGACAGGCGCTCGAATCGCGCCCTCGCGCGGCAATGCGCAATGGCGTGCCGCTGCTGCCGCCGCGACCGGCCGGCAGTCCTCGCCTCACCATGGCGACGGTCAATCGGCTGCGCGACGAGGCGTGATGGCCGCGGCCGCTCCTTCGCCCTCCACACGCCGACGAGGCACCTCGGAGGGCGCCGGCCACCGCGTCGCGCTGCTCGACGTCAACGTGATCGTGGCCCTGTTGAGCGGCGATCACGTGCATCACGATGCCGCCCACGACTGGTTCGCCGACACGGGCCAGCACGGTTGGGCGACGACCCCGCTGACCGAAAACGGCGCCATCCGCGTGTTGTCGAACCCCGCCGTTCACGCCGCCGCACTCACGGCGTCGAGCATCCGGGAACACCTGACGCGGTTCTGCGGACTCGACGGGCATCACTTCTGGCCGTCCGACGTCAGCCTGCTCGAGGCCGACGTCCTCACGGCCCACGCGACCATCACCCACCGGCAACTCACCGACGTCTACCTGCTCGCGCTTGCCGTCCGCCACGACGGCTGCCTGGCGACGTTCGACACGGCGATTCCGCTGTCGGTCGTGAAAGGCGCCACGCCGAAGCACCTGCTGACGCTGGGCCACTGACGCCGCCCGTCTCAGGCGACTGCCACCCTCCGCGGCGCGGTCGCGGACGGCGGTCGCGGACGGCTCGGCGAGCCGTCCCTACCTGTCGGTCTTCGATTTGTTTTCGTAGCCGTCCGACTTGTCGGACGGTCCCTCGGCAGCAGGTAGGGCCGGTTGTCCCAACCCGGCCCGTCTACGGGCGCCTCAGAGAGGCGCCGCTCCCTTCCCAAGACAGATAGCGGGGCATGCGCGTAGGGTGCGTTCCAACGCTTCGGAAGACCGCGACGACGGATCAGGCCGTCGACCGCCCCGCTGCCGACCGGCCGACTGCCGTCCCGATCCTGGCGCCCTTCCGTTCGATCGTCCGGTCCAGGTGCGTTCTCTGGACCATGACCCAGTGCATGGCAGTTCGCGTGTCGACCGCGCTGGCGGTCGTCGTTTCGATGACCACGATGGCGCACGCGCAGGGCCGCGTCACGGTCGGCGCCGCCGCCGTTCGCGTCGTCGGTCCCGGCATCGGCGCGAGCGGCACCGAGAAGCGGCCGTTCAACATGGGCCCTGGCACCACCGTCACGCTCGTCGTGAAGGTGCCGAAGGGCGCCGGCATCGTCGAGATCGAGGACGACGACAGCGTCCTCGACGTGGCGACCGACGACAAGGGCACCGACCTGCGCGAAGAGACGGACTTCGGCTCGTTTCCCGACATCGTCGCGGACGGGTCCGCCGGGTTGATCGACGTCGAGGTCGGCAAGCGGCCGGCGAAGGGCGCTGCCGCGATCACGCTCGAGGGACATCTGTCGGTGACGACTGCCGCCGGCAGCAAGCCGGTGAAGTCGGCCGCCGTCGCACTGGCGCCGGCCAAGACGGTCAAGCTCGGGACCTTTGCGGTCACGGTCAAGGAAGTGACAGTCGCCGACGATGGCGTCGATTTGACGCTCACGCTGCCGGGCGCCGCGTTCCGGTCGCTGCAGGGGCTGCGCTTCCAGGACGCCAAAGGCGTCGCGATCGAGTCCGACCGCCGTGGCTCTTCGTCGTCGCCGGACGAAGCCGAGGTCTATTACAAGCTGAAGAGCCCGGCCAAGACGGTGACCATGGTGGCCGACGTCTGGCAGGGCCTCAAGACCGAGGCCGTGCCGTTCAAGGTCGTCGTCGGACTGGGCATCGACTGACCCATACGCCCGGGAATCGCCGTCACCGACGTGGCGGCGACTCGATCAGCATCACGTTGCCGGTCGACGCACCCGAGCAAACGACGTCAGTGCGTCGATCGCCGGTGACGTCGGCGATCTTGCAGTCGGCTCCCGCCACATGGCCGACGTCGAGATCGGTCCTCGTCCAGCGACCGCCCTTCGCATCGGCCGCGCGCCACGCCGAGATCCGGAAGCCCTGGCCGCGGAAGCCGGTGACGATCTCGTCGCGACCGTCGCCATCCAGATCACCGACGGCGAGCGCGTGGCCGTTGGTCATCGTGTCGTCGAGCACGGTGCGCTCCCAGCGCCCACCCGCCTCGAGGTACACCGCCACCTGGTTGCCGTGGAATGGCTCGATCGCAGCGATGAAGCGCTGGCGCCCGAGCGTCCCCACCTTCAATTCACTCGTCCCGCACTTCGGGCACGGCTCCGGACTTCCCGGGTGCAGGCGCACGTGCCGCCACTCGCCGTCAGGGCGCGGATCGAGTCGGTGCACGCCATCGAAGCTGGCGGTCAGCAACTGCCAGCGGCCCGTTGTCCATTCCACCGGATGGACGCTGTGCAGGATGCCTCGCAGTTGCGTCGAGATCGTCCGTGGCTTCCAGTCGCCGGGCACGAAGGCCTGGATCGGCGCGACCTGCGCGTACTCGGGCGCGTAGGAACGCTCGCCCGCGAACGGCGCGACGATGAGCCAGGGCGCCTTGCCGCGTTCGACCGGCATCCAACGCACGCGGTGCGCCGTTGGCACGCGCCCGATCGGCCGCGACGTCCACGGTGCCTTCGCGTCGGCGGCGTGCGTAAGCAGCACCACCTCCCCAACGCTCTGATCGGGATTGGTGCCGAAGCGGTACGCGAGCGCAATCTCCGGAATGCCGTCGCCATCCAGGTCGTGGGTGTCGAGATTGATCGGCCTCGGCACGTCGGAGACCAGCAGGTGACGCTCCCACGACGGGTTCTCGAACCACGAGATCGTGTCGGCGCGCTCGTCGATGACGATCACGTCGAGCCTCTTGTCGCGATTGAGGTCGGCGAGGACGACCTGGTAACCCATCGCCAGGCCCGTGACCAGCGGCGTCGCCCGGAATGGCGCGTCCGCTGCTTGCGACGCCAGTGCCAGCAGCGCCGTGAGCACCGTGACGATCTTCATGCGTACCCTTCCGGCGCGCGTCGACCACGCGGGCTACGGCGGCCGGTCATCGGAAGAGACCTCGAATCGTCACACCGACCTGCGCCGACGCGCCCGGCATCGGATAGCCTGGACGGTACGCGTAAGATTCGTCGAACAGGTTCTCGACGGCGACGAACACCTCGGCGCGCTGTTGCCACGCCGGTACCACCCACGACGGGCGGACGTTGACGACGGTGAAGCCGTCGACGCGACTGGTGTTGGGCGCGCCGGCCGTCCGGCTCCGAGCCAGCACCGTCATCGACGACTGATGCTGCACGTCTGCAGCGACCCGGACGGCACCGATGCCGCCCGTCACACCGGCGGAGACGCTTCGCTCGGGCACGTACGGCAAGCCGCGCTCCGACGCCCGCAGCACGGTGAGGCCGACGAAGGCCTGCCACCCCGCGGCCACGCGCTGACGCACGGAGGCCTCGAGGCCATCGACGTCATAGCGGCCCAGGTTCGTGAACGTCGGCGCCGACACGACCGGCGGGAAGGCGAAGACGTAGCGGTTGCTGACCTCGTCTCGAAACCACGCCACGTCGACGCTGGTGCCCGCGGACGGTGCGTACGATGCCCCAGCCTCGACGTGGTCGACGCGCTCGGGATCGAGCGACCGCCAGGTGTCGCGCAGCGGCGGAATGAGTCCCGACAGCGCCACGACCTCCTGGCCCGGGTAGCTGATCCCGCGTGCATACCTGGCGCGGAGCGAGAGTCCGGCTGCCGCGCGCGCGACGAGGCCGGCGTGCGGCGCGAGCGTGCTCTCGAAGACGTTGTGCGCGTACCCGCGCACACCCACCGACGGCTGCAGCGTCCAGCCGTGCCCGACGTCGAAGATACGGTCGACGGCGAGATGCGGCGCCGCGAGCGTCAACGCATCGGCCTCGAACCGCGTTCGCGGCGAGGGCGCGACTCGGTCGAACTGCACCGATCCGTCGATGCGATCCACGTCGACACCGCCCGATAGAGACGCGCCGAGCCACGAGGCCTGCTCGCGCCAGCGAACGCCGGACAGCGCGAATCGCGTCCGCGTGTCGCCGTCCGGCGCCGGCTGGCCACGCCAGTCGCCTTCACCGCGATTCACGTACGCCTGCAAAGAGCCGCGCGCGCGGCCATGTTCGTGCGACACCGTCAGTCCGACGAGCGTGCCCGACGTGCCGAACCGTCCGGTGCGCGTGCCAGGGTCGCCCGCCACGCCGGGATCGCTGGCGTCGTTGTCGGCGACCAGGATCGTCCCGACCATCGACCAGCGCGGCGACCACTGATAGCCGACGCGCCCGAAGGCGTTGGCGATCCGCCCGTCGGCCGCCTCGCGATGGCCGTCGGAGCGCGCGAATCCCTGTGCGACCGCGAAGTCCCATCGTCCGAGCCGGCCTCGCGCGTCGGCTTGTTCGGCGAACGTCGCGAAGGCACCCGCGCTCACGCGCACCGAGCCGGCGACGTCCTCCGAAGACGGACGGATGGTCGCCAGGTCGATCGCACTGAAGGCATTGCCGAACGACTGCGGCTGCGGGCCCTTGCGCACCTCGATCCGGTCGACCGCGCTGAGCGGCAGCAGATCGAGCAGCGGGTGGCCCCAGATGCCCATGTAGACCGGCAGGCCATCGACATACGCCTTGATCTCGCTGCCGGGACGGCTCGCGCCCAGCCCGCGGATGAACACCGCGCCGCCAGCTTCCCCGCCGAAGGCACCGACGGGATTGAAACGCGAGATGGTCACGCCGGGCGTCCGCCGCAGCGCCGACGCAAGGTCGAGTGCGTTGAGCTGCTCGATCTGGGTGGCGGACACGATGGTCGTTGTCGCCGCGAAGGCGTCGTGCGTGGTCGCATCGAGCACCGGCGACGTCACGCGCACCGCTTCGGTGAGCGGCGCCACGTCGAGCACGATGGGATCAGGAACGGCAGGGTCGAGACGCAGGCGCTGACTCGCGAACCCCGGCTTGTCGACGACGACCTCGGCGGCCGGCGGCGCCGCAATCACGAATTGCCCGTCGAGGTCGGTGACCGACGACGTGGCGGCGCTGCCCTTGCCCCCGGACACGATGGCGATACGAGCACCCGCCACCGGCGCTCCCGTGCGATCGACGATGCGGCCGGCCTGCCTCACACCCTGCGCGCTCACCACGAGCGGCGCGCCCACTGCCAGGACCAGGGCCGCGGTCACCGCACGCGCCCACTGCATCCCGCCTTGCCTTCCCTTGCTCACGCTGACGAACTCCCGACGCCGATTCCGGACCGACAGAGGCCGCGACATGCGGCGCGTCGATTCTAGTTGGCTGCCGCGCCGAAGCCGAAGGCAATGGGGTTTGCCGCGCCGAAGCCGAAGGCAACGGGGCTTGCCGCGCCGTAACCGTAGGCGTAGGCGGGTGCGATAGCCTGCTCACGCATGCCAGCCCGTCGACCGGATGCGCCTCCCCCTCGCCCGACCCGCGAACAACTCCTCGCCTCGAAGGGCCGCAGCATTCCGGACCTGATCGCACGCGACCTCGACGTGCTGTTCTGCGGCATCAATCCTGGCCTGTACTCGGCCTTCACCGGGTTGCATTTCGCACGGCCGGGCAATCGGTTCTGGCGGGCGTTGCACGACGGTGGCCTCACCCGCCCACTGCTGCAGGCGTGGCAGCAGCAGGCGATGCTCGACGCGCGGCTCGGCATCACGAACCTCGTGATGCGGGCCACCGCCACCGCCGCCGAACTGTCCAACGCCGAGATCCGTGACGGCCGGGCCGTCCTCGAACGCAAGGTTCGGCGATTTCGTCCCGTGGCCGTCGCCGTTGTCGGCATCGGCGCCTACCGGGTCGCCTTCGACCGCCCGCGGGCCGTCGTTGGCCGGCAAGACGAGACCATCGAAGGGGCACTCCTGTGGGTGCTGCCGAATACAAGCGGCCTCAACGCCAATCACCAGGCGGCCGACTTCGCCGATGCCTTCCGGGCCCTGGCGCGAGCGGTCCGCGAGAGGCGCCGCCCGCGACCGGGTAAGATCGCGCCGGCCCGGACATGACACGACGACATTTCTCTGCACGCGTAGCCATCGCGGGTGCCGCCATGGCACTGACGACCGTCGCTGGTTGCGGCGGCAGCACAACGCCACAGGCCATCACCGTCGGCGTCATCCCGAAAGGCTCGACGCACGAGCACTGGAAACGCGTGCGCATCGGCGCGGAGAAGGCGGCGGCAGAGTTCCGCGCCGCCGGCGTCCCCGTGGAGGTGATCTGGAAGGGGCCGCTGCGCGAGGACGACCGCGAGCAGCAGGTGCAGGTCGTCGAGGGCTTCGTCAGCCAGAACGTGAAAGGCCTCGTGCTCTCGCCGCTCGACAGTCGGGCGCTCGTCCGTCCGGTCGAGGAAGCCGCGGCCGCCGGCATTCCCACCGTGGTGTTCGACTCGGCGCTGGCCGCGCCGAATCCGTCGGTCAGCTACGTGAGCACCGACAACGGCAAGGGCGGGCGACTGGCTGGCACGCGCATGGGCGACGTGCTCGGTGGCAAGGGCACCGTGCTGATGCTCCGCTACCAGGAAGGATCGGCGGCGACAGAGGAACGCGAGCAGGGCTTCCTCGACGCGCTCCGGGAACAGTTCCCCGGCGTCACCGTCATCTCGTCAGACCAATACGCCGGCCCGACGCGCGACACGGCGAAGCGCGCGTCCGAGAATCTGCTGAACCAGTACGGCACGCGCGTCGACGGCATCTTCGCCTCCAACGAGTCGGCCACCGGCGGCATGCTCCTGGCGCTGCAGGACCTCGGACGGGCCGGGCAGGTGAAGTTCGTCGGCTTCGATTACAGCGCCAGCTTCGTCGAGCCGCTGCGCAAGGGCGAGTTGCACGGCTTCGTCGCTCAGCATCCGGTGAACATGGGCTACCTGAGCGTGAAGACGATGGTCGAGCACCTGCAGGGCAAGGCCGTCCCGACGATGGTCGACACCGGCGTCGTGATGGTCACGATGGACAACCTGCAGGACGCCGCCATCCAGGCCGTCATCAATCCGCCCGAAGCGAAGTAGCGGTGCGGGCGGCGTAGGCGTCGAGCTTCAGCTCGACGCGCAACATCACTGATTGACCAGGCGTAGCCGTCGAACTTCAGTTCGACGGTCAGTGGTGACCGTCGGCCGGACAAAGTCCGGCCGCTACAGCTGCGGGTTGTGGAGGCGAGGCGTCCATGCTTAGTGGACCGGCTCGCCGAGGTGCAGGCTGCGCCGCGCCGTGAGGAAATACGGCAGCGCGAGCGCGGCAATCGCGGCGGCCAGCGCGAACGCCGGACGGAAGCCGTACGCGCGCACCATCCAGCCGGTCGTCGCCGATCCGACGCCGATGCCGGTGTCGAAGGCCGACAGGATGGCACCGAACGCGGCGCCGCGCCGTGCCATCGGAATCGATGCCATCACGAGCGCCGCGAAGGCTGGCCACACCAGCCCGAACCCAGCGCCGAAAGCCAGACCCGCCAACGCGAAACCGAGACGGCCGCCGGCCAGCGTCAAGAGCACCAACCCGCACGCCGGGAACAACAGGCTGCCGGTGAAGACACGACCGGCGCCCCACGTGTCCATGCGACGGCCGATGAACAGCCGGCTGACGACCACCGAGCAGGCCATCGAGCTCAGGAACATGCTCCGCGGGCTCACGCCGACATCGTCGGCAAACAGCGCCGAGAACGACGTCAATCCGCCGTACCCGTACGAGATGCACGACAGGCTGACGGCCAGCGCAATCACCCGCCACTCGATGCCGAACGTACGCGGCTCGGCGTCGATTTCCGAGCCTGCCGCCGCGGCCGCGACCCGTTCGTCGGGTAACCACCAGCCGACACATGTCATCAGCACGTTCAGCGTCGCGATCTCGACGCACAGCACCTGCCAGCCGAAGCGGTAGACCCAGAATCCGAGCGAGGGCGCCACGCCGATGGCGATGATCGAGGCCATGCCCCAGTAGCCGAGGCCCTCGGCCCGGCGGGCCGGGGGGATCGTCGCCGTTGCGTACGCGCTCGACGCGGCCATCAGCGCCGACCAGACCACACCGTGCAGGACGACGAGCGCCAGCAGCACCTTGTTGTCGTGCACCGCCGCGTAGCTCCCGGTGATCACCGAGAGCAAGGCGCCGGCAATGATCAACGACCGGCGATGGCCGACGCGGTCGCACAAGGGCCCTGTGAACGGCGCCGACGCGGCGCAGGACATGGTCAGCAGGCCCAGGAACCAGCCGGCCGACGCCGGGGTCCCGCCCAGGGCCAGCATGCGGTACGGCGCGACCGGCAACAGCTGGAAGACCGACGTGAAGACCAGGAAACTGAAGCCGAACATCGTGAGGAAGCGCGGCGTGACGAGCGGCGGGGTCATCCACGTCCAGTATCGACGATCGCCGGGGAGGCGGTTCGATTGGCCTCGGTCATGCGTCGGCGAGCGCCCCGGACGACGGGTCAGGGCATGTGAGGCTGGTGCGCCGCATGCGCGTCGTGGTCGTCGGCACCCGATACCACGGCGCCGTGGCTGCCATGGCTGTCGTGTCCCGCCGGCAAGACGCCGATCCCTCGCGCCACGAGCAGCACGCCGACGAGCGCCACCGCCACCGGTGCTGCGCGCTTCACCATCGGCGGCAGGCGGTGCCCTATGACGGGTGCGACGAGGGAGACCGCCGCGAGGATGGGCGTCGTGCCGATCGCGAAGCCGCCCATGAAGGCCGCCGCGTGCGCGACGTTGCCGAGGCCGGCAGCGGCCGCCGCAGCGAGATACAGCACCCCGCAGGGCAAGAGGCCATGCAGGACTCCGTGGACCATCGGCGTGTCGACGTGCCATCGCCGTGCGGCCCGCGACACGCGCATCGTGAGGCCCGCCAGCGCGCGCCCCACGACGGCCGCCGGACCCGCCGGCCACACGCCGACGACATGGAGCAACAGCATCACTCCGGCTGCCACAGCCAGAGTCCGCCCGAATCCCGCACCGGCGACAGCGTCGCCGGCCACGCCCGCGATCAGTCCGATCGCCACGTAGACGGTCGCGCGGCCGGCATGATAAGCCGCCGCCCGCCGCCACGCCGGCCAGCGGCCGAGACCCTCGCCGCGCGCACCTGAGAGCAGCACCAGGGGTCCGCACATCGCGGCGCAATGCGCGGAACTCGCCAGCCCGAGGACCAGTCCGGCAATCAGGTTGGTCATCGCAGCACGAAGGCGCGTTCCGCGTAGTAGGCCGTCTCGCCGACCCGCCATTGCAACTGCAGCCGCCAGAGGCCTGGCGTGAGGCCTGCAGTTGGGACGGAGAAGCGGCCGTCAGGAGTTGCGACGATGGGCTCGACGCGATCGGCCGAGGCGTCCGACGGCCGGTACAGCGTTGCGGTGCCGCGGATGTGCACCGCCATCACCTCCGGCCAGCGGACGTCGATGCGGTGCCGCGGCGCGTCGAGGACGACGGTCAGTTGGTCGCCGAGTGCCTCGGCATTGGCACGCGCCTGTGCCTGCTGGTCGTGCTGCAGGCTCCGCGCGTAGTAGTCGCGGCTGACCAGTTCGACGTCCTGGGTCATCGCGAACGCCACGAAGCCGACCGTGGCCGAAGCGAAGACCGTGTAGAAGACGGCAACGGCGAGGCCGTAGTGCAGGCGAATCTTCATCGTGGTTCCCTGGAAAGGGCGAGGAACGAGGTGTCGATCGTGGCGATCACCGCGTCGGCCGACCGCACGTCGATGCGCACCGGCGTGCTGCCTTCGTGCACGCTGCCGGCCGGCAAGCGCAGCAGGAAGCGTCCCTGCACCAGGCCATAGGGCCGCACGGTGGCGATCGTGCCCAGCGGTGTGATCTCGCCACCGGCCGGCGACGTCACCTGATACTCGAGGGCATAGGCGCGCGGCGATCGATTCATCACCTGCACGGTGTAGAAGTTCGATCGGCCGCCATCGGACAGCGTGGCGTCGATGGTCCCCGGCTGGCGCAGGATCAGGACGTCGAGGTCGGGCCGGCGGGCGATCAGCACGACCGCGGCAACGAACAGCACTGCCCAGACCACTAGGTACGCCTTCACTCGCCCGGTGAAGACCCGAGAGACGCCGGTTCTCACGGCCGTCTCCGATGCGTAGCGAATCAGCCCCGGTGGCCGTCCGGTGCGGCGCATGACGTCGTCACAGGCGTCGGCGCACGCGGTGCAGGCCACACATTCGAGCTGGATGCCGTTGCGGATGTCGATGCCGGTCGGGCAGACCGTGACGCACTGTGCGCAGTCGATGCAGTCACCACGCGGCGCCGCGTCGGCGGCGCGCTGCAGCCGTCCACGAGGCTCACCGCGACGATGGTCGTAGGTCACCGAGATCGTGTCGGCGTCGACCAGCGCCCCCATCACGCGCCCGTACGGGCAGGCGAGCGTGCACGCCTGTTCGCGGAAGCGCGCGAAGACGGCGTAGAACACGGCGCTGAAGATCGAGATCGCGGCGAGCCCCGGCAGGTGCAGGGATGGCGGGTCGACGATGATCGCGCGGAGCGCGTCAGCTCCGATCACATACGCAAGGAACACGTTGGCAATCACGAACGACAGCGCGAAGAACACGGCATGCTTGAGCACCGCGCGTGCCACCACCGCCGACGTCCTCGGCGCGCGGTCGCGTCGGAGCTGCTGCTCTGCCGATCCGTCTATCCACCATTCGATGCGGCGGAACACCATCTCGAGGAACACGGTCTGCGGGCACAGCCAGCCGCACCACACACGGCCGACCGCGGAGGTCACCAGCGCCACCGTCACGAAGCCGGTCAGCACGCAGAGCACGAGCAGGTAGAAGTCCTGCGGCCAGAACATCAGGCCGAAGACGATGAACTTGCGCTGCAGCACGTCGAGCAGCAGGAGCGGCTGCCCATGCCAGCGAACGAACGGGCCGAGGAAGAACAGCGTGAGGAGCACGGCCGCCACCACCGAGCGCGCGGCGTAGCGCGCCCCACGGGGCTG
>DATJTM010000483.1:0-9418 GCA_035503395.1 Luteitalea sp. | reverse complement strand
GGGCGACCGGATCCGGCGCCGGCTGTGGCGACCACTGGCCGCTGTGCGACGGCCGGCTGGTGCCGCGCAGCCTCGGCACCGCCACCCTCATCGAGTATTCGCATCGGCTGACCAGTGGGCTCGCGCTGGTGTCGGTCGTGCTGCTGCTCGTGTGGGTGCGTCGCGCCACGCCGGCGGGGCATCCGGCCCGCCGCGGCGCGTGGATGAGCCTGTGGTTCATGCTGGCCGAGGCCGCCGTGGGCGCGGGCCTCGTGCTCTTCCAGCTCGTCGCCGACAACGCCAGCATGGCGCGGGCGCTGTTCATGGCCGTCCACCTGACCAACACCTTCATCCTGGTCGCCTGGCTGACCCTGACGGCCTGGTGGCTGTCGGGCGGGGTCGCGATCGACCTGCGCGCCCGTCCCCAGCGAACCCTGCTCGTGGGAGGCCTGCTGGCGGCGGTGGTACTCGTGGGCGTCAGCGGTGCGGTCGCCGCCCTGGGCGACACGCTGTTCCCGTCGCAGACGTTGGCCGAGGCGCTTGCCGCCGACCTGTCGCCGACCTCGCACGCGCTCATCCGTCTGCGCATGCTGCATCCGGCGCTGGCCATCGCGACGGCGGCGACCCTCGTGCTGGCCGCACCTGCCCTCGCACGGACCGTCGTCGACAGCCAGGCTCGGCGCCTTGGTGCGCTCGTCGCCGGTCTCGCCATCACGCAGGTGATCGCGGGTGTGGTCAACGTCGTGCTGCTCGCACCGGTGTGGATGCAGCTCACCCACCTGCTGCTGGCCGACGCACTGTGGATCGCGCTCGTCCTGCTCGGTGCGTCGGTGCTGGCCCGGCGCACGACGACCGCTCAGCCCAAGCCGCTGGTCGGCGCCGACGCCTGATGCGATCGCGCGCTACTTCTTCTTCGGCGATGCCTGCACGTTCATCAGGGTCACCGGCTGGATGCCGATGTCCTCGAGGACGATGGCGTTGTGCTTCTTGTCGACTTCGATCCGGGCGTAGATCGAGGCGCTGCCGTCGCCCTTGCCGTCGTTGTCGAGTTTCAGCTGCACGACCGTGAACGGGTAGTCCACCGTGCGCGGCCGATTGGCGGCTTCGAAGAACGACATGCGACGATCGGTCGCGATGACGACCCGTCGGCCACCGTCTTCACCCGGCATCTCGACGGCATATCGGATCTCGTAGCCGATCCGCCCCGGTGCCCCCAGGCGACCGATGCTCGGCGCCTTCTGGAACACGTCGAGCAGTGCCTCGGGTCCGCGCTCGGTGAGCACCGCCATGAAGCGGTTGCGCTCGTCCTCGGTCGAGTAGCGGTTCAGCACGATGTCGACCGGACCGATCACGCCCTGTCGTCCGACGCCGGACATGTTGTTGGCGGTCGCCGTGAACCGTTCGCCCTGCGCGAATGCGGGCGCGGCTCCGAGCGTCAGCGTCAGGGCCAGCCCCGCCATCCATCGCGTCGTCACACGGACCACAGCACCATCACGACCGAACATGAGCAGTCTCCTCGTCGAGGTACGCCGACAGTACGCGTCGGCACCTGCTCTCGCTATTGCAGATCAACTGCCAGCGGCGCGGAACGTGTCGCAGGCCTGTACCTGCCCCGATTCGAGGCCACGTCGGAGCCACTGCACCCGCTGGGCGGCCGAGCCATGCGTGAAGCTTTCCGGCCGAACCCGTCCTGACGCTTGTTGCTGCAGGTTGTCGTCGCCGATGGCGGACGCGGCTCGCAAGCCCTCTTCGGCGTCGCCGGCTTCCATGATGTTCCGCTGCGCCGTCGAGTGGCCCCAGATGCCGGCGAAGCAGTCGGCCTGCAGTTCCATCAGCACCGAGAGCTGATTGGCCTGCGAGGGCGAGCGCTGCTGCAGGCTGCGCACCTGACGCTCGATGCCGAGGAGGTTCTGCACGTGGTGCCCGATCTCGTGCGCAATCACGTACTGCTGCGCGAAGTCGCCGGGGGCGCCGAAGCGGCGGTCGAGCTCGGCGAAGAACGCGAGGTCCAGGAAGACGCTCTGGTCACCCGGGCAGTAGAACGGACCCATCGCGCTCTCACCAAGTCCGCAGGCCGACTGCGTGGCGCCACGGAACAGCACCAGACGGGCGTCTCGATACTGGCCAGGGAGCAGTTTGGCCCAGGTCGCCTGCAGGTCGTCGAGCACCTTGCTGATGATGTCGACACTGGCTTCCTCCTCGGGCGTCGTCTGCAGGGGACCGGCCTGCCCGGCCTCCTGCGGCGCCGAGGCCTGCTGCTGCAACAGCGGCGAGATGAAGTCCTTGCCGGTCACGAGGCTGAGGATGAGCAGGAGCACGAAGCCCCCGATGCCCATCGGGATCGCCCGTCCGCCCATCCCGGCTGCCCGCCGGTCCTCGATGTTGCCGCTCCGCTCCCCACCTGGACTCCAGCGCATCGCGCCTCCTTGTTCGGCTGCATCAGCATACGGGGTGCCAATCTGATCCGGGTACCGGGTACCGGGTACCGGGTACCCCGGGTACCGGGTGCCGGGTGCCGGGTGCCGGGTACCGGGTGCCGGGTGCGGCAGTTCGTAGCCGTCGGACTGTGTCCGACGGTCAGTGATGCCTGTCGGCCGGACAAAGTCCGGCCGCTACACCTGGGGTGTGGCGCGGTTCGCCCGTCGTTCGCCGTTCGCCGTTCGCCGTTCGTCGTTCGTCGTTCGTCGTTCGTCGTTCGTCGTTGAACGCTATCGCTCCAGCGCGTCGGCGATCGCTGACGGTACGGTGAACGCGGTGCCGTGGCGCATGCCTTCCGGAAACGTCACATCGGCGACCGGCGTGAAGGTGCGGAAATCCCGCGTGTCCATCGCGCCGTAGCGCTTGCGCGTGTACTCGTCGTAGTAGACGCGCCAGTGATCGCCGAGCCGCAACACGGTCGGCCCTTCCACCCACGACGGCGAGAATGCGGCATCGGCTGGTCCGAAGGGCCCGGCGATCGCCGTCCCGCGGGCGATGCGGAGGTCCTTCCGCGGCTCCGGATAGCGGGTCTCGTCCTTCACCACCAGCACCACGTCGTCGCCGTCGCGCACAACCACGCCGTCGATCGCGCTGAAGCCGCCGTCGTAGAACAGCCTCGCCGGCGTGTAGCGGAGGAAGTCGCTCGTGGTCGTGGCATACAAGCGGTGGTTGAGGCGCTGACCGTCCTGCCCCGCATCCCCGACGTGCGCCGTCTCCGGGAAGCGACCGGCGATGGTCGACGCCCAGACGATGACGTACTGCCCGGCGCGTGCGTCGTGATGGATCTCCGGCGCCCAGACGTTGCGCACACCTGGTTCGTCGGGCAGGACGGGAACGAACGACGGCGCACTCCAGGTCTTCAGGTCGCGCGAGTGCGACACACCGAAGCCGCGGTCCCACCAGCCCGTCGTCCACACCATGTGGTATTGCCCGTCGCTGCCGGCGACGATGCTGGGGTCGCGCATGAGACGCCCGCCAACCGTCGGCGCGAGATACACGCGGCCGTCGGCCACCCGGCGCCACCGCAGGCCATCGTCGCTGCGCGCGAAGCGAAGGCCGTGCTCGCCATTGCCGGTGAAGTAGGCGAACAGATACGTGTCGGCAGTCGGCGGTCGGCGGTCGGCAGTGGCAGGCGGGCCATCGGCCCTGCGAGACACGTCGGACTTCGGGGATTGGCGGGCGGTCAGGCCGACCGTCGCAGCCAGCGGTGATGCGGCAATCAGCGCGAGAAGTGCACGACGGCCAGGGAGCATGCGATTCACCTCTGTCGGGCGGGGCGGACGGTCTTGCGGACGGCCTGGACACGTTCCTTGCGCAGGTGGCGGCGGCCCCACTGATCCATCGCTGCCACCACTGGCTGCAGTGCGGCGCCGGCGGTGGTCAGCGAGTAGAGGGTGCGAGGCGGCGACGAGGCCTCGACCTTGCGGGCCACCAGATCGAGTCCGACCAGCGTGTCGAGCCGCTGCACGAGCGTCGACGGATTGCAGCCACCGATCGCGCGGGCCAGTTCGTTGAAGCCGAGCGGCCCCTCCATGAGCGCGTGCACGATGTGCAGCGTCCACTTGCCTTGCAACACGCCGATGGCGTCATGAACCGGGCAGAACGGGTCGGCGACGGAGGCACGGGCGCGGGCCACGAGTCCAGCCTAGCAGAGGCGTGAACCGTATTCCATAGCTACTTGCTTTTTCATAGCTAGTTGCCGTATCCTAGCGGTGCGGCCACGGTCCTCCGGCGCGGGCGCGCTCGACGCGGGCGCCGGGACCCGCCTCCCGACTTCGGGAGGTCGCCGCCAGCGCACATCATGCAGACCATCACCGGCTTGCACCACGTCACGGCCATCTCGGGCCCCGCCCAGCAGAATCTCGACTTCTACGCCGGCATCCTCGGCCTGCGGCTCGTCAAGAAGAGCGTCAACCAGGACGACCCCGGCACGTACCACCTGTTCTATGCCGACGCGGCCGGCAACCCCGGCACCGACCTGACGTTCTTCCCGTGGGCGCACATGGCGCCATCGCGGAAGGGACACGGCCTGAGCACCGAGGTGCAGCTGACGGTGCCGCTCGGCTCACTCGACTTCTGGTCGGAGCGCCTCGCGAAGTACGGCGTGAAGGCCGGTGCCATCGAACAGAGGTTTGGTGAGCGCGTGCTCCCGCTCGAGGATCCGCACGGCCTCCAGGTGGCACTCGTCGAAGCCGCCGAGACGACGACCCGCGGCTTCGAGCCGTGGGACGGCAGCCCAATCGCAGTGGAGCGGCAGATTCGCGGCCTGCACGGCGCGCGGGCATGGGAGCGCGACCAGGCGGCGACGGCGTGGTTCCTCACCAACACGCTCGGCTTCACGCAGCAGGGCACCGAGCAGGGCTGGACCCGGTTCGTCATCGGCGACGGCGGTCCGGGACGCGTGTTCGACATCCGTGAGACGCCCGACGAACGGCGCGGTGCCTGGGGCACCGGCAGCATCCACCACCTGGCGTGGCGTGTCGGCGACGCCGAGAACGAACTCGCGGTGCGCAGCGCCGTCGAAGCCGTCGGCCTGCGGCCGACGCCGGTGATCGACCGTTTCTGGTTCAAGTCGGTCTACTTCAAGGAGCCGGGTGGCGTGCTCTTCGAACTGGCGACCGACGGCCCCGGCTTCGCCGTGGATGAGGAAGCCGCGCACCTCGGCGAGTCGCTCGTGCTGCCGCCCTGGCTGGAAGCGCAGCGCCCCGCCATCGAGCGCGCACTGCCGACACTGACGTACCCGCCTAAGGTCTGAGCGGTAGGGACGGCCCGCCGGGCCGTCCGGTCGCCGGCGTTCTCGTGCGCGGACGCCTCGGCGAGGCGTTCCTACCTAGATGCTGCCGATGGTCCGCAGCCACTCGAAGTACGGCTGCGGCACCACCTTCCACTGGCCCTTCACACGCTTCAGCATGAAGGGCACCTCGACACTCCCGAGCAGCGCCACCACGACGGCGTCGTCGGCGGCATCGCTCGCGGTCACGACAGTGCCGCCGGGCAGTCGCACGGTCTCGCCGGCGCGGGCGCGCGATGCCGGCATCTCCATGCACAGCATCGCCACGTGCCCCCGGTCGGCGCCCGCCATCGAGTTGTTGCGCGTGAGGTCGTCGACCGTGTCGGGTTGCGTGGTCAGCTTCTTCAGGTCGTCGGTGTCGTCGTTGACGATGTGGAAGAGGAAGCGCTTGGCAACGGTGGCTGGCGCTGACATGTCGGGCTCCGACATCGCCTGCAGTCGTTCCGCGACCCAGTAGCGTGGCTCCACCATCCAGCCCTTCTCGGTCTTGACGACCACGACGGGCACCAGCCCGCCTCCGAGCTGTGTGATGTACACGATGCGCGTGCCGACAGGCGCGCGCCTCTCGTCCTCGACCGGCTCGCCCCGGAACAGCGGCGGCATCTGCGTCGACAGGTTCACCCGTTCGAGCTGCTCCTCGACCTGCGCTTTGCGGTCCGGCGCCGGCGTCATCGACCGAAGCAGCACATCGACGCCGTCGGCGGGCAGCGTCACGTTCGCGAACGCCGCGGCGTCGCCGCGCACCAGCGCCGCGAGAGCATCGTGGGCGACGCGCTTCGGGTCGTCGGCGGCCCGGACCGGGCCCGCCAGCGCGACCACGAGTGCCGCGACCAGCACGCTCCACCTACGAATCAGACGAACAGAGCTCGGCCAGGATGTCGGCCGCTTCGGTGCATTGCGCACGCGTCACCTCCAGATGAGTGACAACGCGCAGCGTGCGCGGCCCGAACGGAATCAGCAGGACGCCACGCTCCCGCGCGCGGGTCACCACCGTTGCCGCGTCCGGCGCGCCGGGCTCGAGATGGAAGACGACGATGTTGGTCTGGACGGTTGCCAGATCGAGTCGCACGCCGCTGGCGCGGCTGACACGCTCGCCGATGAGGCGTGCATTGGCGTGATCGTCGACGAGCCTCGTCACGTGATGGTCGAGGGCATACGACCCGGCCGCCGCCAACAGGCCCGCCTGCCGCATCGCTCCACCCATCATGCGGCGGTAGCGAATCGCGCGCGTGATGAAGTCGCGGGTGCCGGCGAGCAGCGAGCCGGCCGGACCGCCCAGTCCCTTCGAGAGCGCTACCCAGACGACGTCGAATGGCGCCGCGAGCGTCGCGACAGCGGTGCCGGTCGCGGCCGCGGCGTTCCAGAGCCTTGCACCGTCGAGCACCGACGCCACACCATGTGCCCTCGCCGCTGAACACACGTCGTCGACCACGGTCTGCGGCACGACGACACCACCGGCGCGGTTGTGGGTGTTCTCCACCGCGACCACCGTCGTCGGTGGGTAGAGCATGTGGCCCTGCGGCTTGCGGGCGGCGAGGAACTGCTCGGCCGTGAAGACACCGCCGCCGCCCACCTCGGTGAACTGCAGGCCGCCGTTGGCCGCCCCGCCGCCGGTCTCGTGCCACACCATGTGGCTCTCCCGGCTCACCACCACATCGTCGCCCGGCCTGGTCAGGACTCGCAGGGCGACCTGGTTGGCCATCGTGCCCGTCGGCAGCCACAGCGCGGCCTCCTTGCCGAGCAGCGATGCGGCACGCTCCTGCAACGCATTGACGGAGGGGTCCTCGCCGAACTGGTCGTCACCGACCGGCGCCGCGGCGATCGCCGCACGCATCCCGTCGGTCGGACGCGTCACCGTGTCCGAACGTAAGTCGATCATCGAGGGCTTGTCGGAAACGGGAAACGGGAAACGGGAACCGGGGGCGTATTCGGGGTCCGGGTACGGGGTACCGGGTTCGGTGTGACAGGCAGGGCCGCGTTGGGACAACGGGCCCTACCTATGTGACGTTCGCCCTAGTGTTTCACCGCGGCGAGGTGCTTGCGGAGGGGGTCGCCGCCCCAGTCGTACTCGAAGTCGCGCCACACCGAGTGGATGTGGTTGGCGTCGTTCTGGCTGTTGTCGTACTCGATCAGCATCGTCGGGCCGTGCACGCGGTAGTAGTGCTTCTTGCCCTTCTCGAGGCTGCCGGCCCACGCGAAGTGCAGCGTGTCGAAGCCGGCTTTCTCCATGCGCGCGAGTTGCGCCTTGCGCTGACCGGCGGGGACGCGGTTGGCGTAGACGTCGATCAGCTTGCGGAGCTGCGTCTTCTGCGCGGCCGTCAACGTGCCGGCGGCGACGCCCGCGAACTCCATCGGCGCCACGGCGGGCTTGTTGGTGCTGACGATGTCGTTGGTGGTCTCTGGCGCGATGACGGCTTTGGTCTTCTGCTCGGCGCTGAAGGAGTCGATCAGCGCGCGCGCCTCGTCCTCTTCCGCCGCCAGGATGCGCAGGCCGGCGGCCGGCCCGGTGAGCACCTTCGCGGGATTGGAGCCGAAGAACAGCGGGGCGACGATGTCGCCGTCCTTGCCGCGGTGGGTGACGTTCACCGACAGGTGATGCCCTTCGAAGCGCCAGCCCCAGGGCGCGTCGGCGGCGGGCGTGCCGAAGATCGCCGTGTAGTAGAGCCCCGGCTGACGGCGCATGTAGTTGGCGACGCCCTGGCCCTTCTCGATCTCCCGCAGGATGTCCTCGTGCGCGATGATCGTCCTGGCCGTCGCGAAGCCGCTGTCACTCAGGCCGGAGTGGAGCAGCGCGAATGCCTGCTGCTTCTGCGGCTCGGCGAGTTCTTCGAGGGGCACACCGGCCCGCACCATCGGCACGTAGTTCAACTGCGTGCGCGCCTCGTGGTCGAACGGCAGCAGCGCCTTCTCCCTGGCGGGCCCCGTCACGGCGGCGGCGAACGCCTGCGCGGCCGCGGTGCTGCTGGTCGGCGCACTGCCACGGGCGACGGCCTGTTCCGTGGAAGGTCGTGAAGCGACAGCCGCAACGGCAGCCGCTCCGAGGAGCAGGACGGACAGAGCCAGGACACGCATGGGTTGTGCCGGGAATATTACTCCCGCAGATCGGGAAACGGGATCCGGGAACCGGGATCCGGGTCACAACGGGGTACGGGACTCGGGGTACCGGGTACGGGGCTTCTGACTTTGGTCTTCCGACTTCGAACCTGGGGTGCCAACGAAAAACGGCCGGACCGCTTGCGCGATCCGGCCGTTCGGTACTGCACAGCTCGAGAGCTTAGCGGCCCTGACGGACCACGTTCTCCGCCGCCGGGCCCTTGGCGCCCTGGACGATGTCGAACTCCACTCGCTCGCCCTCGACCAGGGTCTTGAAACCCGTGCCGGCGATAGCGCTGTGGTGGACGAAGCAGTCCTTCTGGCCGCCCTCAGGCGTGATGAAGCCGAAGCCCTTGCTCTCGTTGAACCACTTGACGGTACCGGATGTACGCATGTCGAACTCCTCGTTCGGTAATCGGAGCACCGCCATGCCTCACGGACCGACCGACTACTGATGTGCTGTCGTGACTACTCCCCCACGACGGGGGCAATCGCTGCCGCTGGACGATTGCGGGCACTCAAAGCAAAAGGCCTGGCGAACTTCCCAGGCCTTCTACGAACCTCGGACCTTCACGTGGCCGTTCGGGCCGCGTGTCGCGCTTGGCCACTATACACGGCCTATCGAGCGGCAGGCAAGGGGGCAATTCAGCGCCCGCGAACCCGGTATTCCACCATCAGGCAGCGGTCCTGCACCACGTCGATGCCTTCACGCGCCAGCCGCTCGGCAAACGCCGCCTCGCTGATCCCCGATTGCAGCCAGACGGCGCGGGGCCGGGCGGCCAGGATGTCGTCGACGTGCGCAGCCAGGTCCTGCGGGCGCCGGAACACGTCCACCAGGTCGATCGGGCCGGGGACGTCGGCCAGTCGCTGGTAGACGGGCTCGCCGAGGATGTGCGTGTCGGAATGGCCGTGGACGACGACCGGACGGATCGTCAGGCCCATCTGCTGCAGGGCCTGCGGTACGTAGTAGGCGGCCTTGTGCGACATCGACGCCGGGCGGGCCCCGAGCACCGCCACGGTCGTGATGCCGTCGAGTAGCGCGCGCACCTGCGCGCCAGTGGTGAGCAGTCGATCCTG
>DATJTM010000482.1:0-8658 GCA_035503395.1 Luteitalea sp. | reverse complement strand
GTCGGCACTTCCTTGAACTTGTCCGCAAAGCCAATCAGCAGATCCGCCCGGCTGGACGGCTCCGCGAACATGTCGAGCGTCTCCTGCAGTTCGTCGAGCTTCTCTTGCGTAGTCATCAGCGGTTCACAGACGGCCCGACCGTCGGACACAGTCCGACGGCTACACCTTCCAGCAGGAGCCCATCTCCTAACGTCGCCCCTTGAGGAGGGCCGCGTTGGGACAACGGGCCCTACCTGCATCAACCGAAGGCCCAAGGCCGAGGGCCGAAGGCCGGACTGGCGGTCGGACAACGTCCGACCGTTACGCGCGTTCCGGTCCCTTCTCCACGGGAACGCCGACGAGATTGCCCCACTCCGTCCAGCTGCCGTCGTAGTTCCGGATGTTGTCGAAGCCGAGCAGGTACTTCAGCGTGAACCACGTGTGGCTGCTGCGTTCGCCGATGCGGCAGTAGGCGATCGTCTCCTTGCCCGGGTCGAGGTGCTTCTCGTCCTGGTAGATGGCGCGGAGCTGGTCGGCCGTCTTGAACGTGCCGTCCTCGGGGTTGATGGCGCGGGCCCACGGCACGCTCTTCGCCCCGGGGATGTGGCCGCCACGCAGCGCGCCCTCGTTCGGGTACTCCGGCATGTGCAGCTTGGCGCCGGTGTACTCGTCGGGCGAACGGACGTCCACGAGCTGGCCGCCGGCCTGGCTATGCGTCAGCACCTGCTCACGGAACGCGCGGTGACGCGCGTCCTGACGATCGGCCGGCACCGGATACGGCGTGCCAGCGTAGGCAGGCACCTCGCGGGTCAGCGGCCGGCCTTCCTTCTCCCACTTCAGGCGTCCGCCATCCAGCACCTTCGCGTTGGTGTGCCCGAACAGCTGGAAGACCCAGAACGAATAGCAGGCCCACCAGTTGTTGCGGTCGCCGTAGAGCACGACCGTCGTGTCAGGCGCGATCCCGAAGCGCGACATCAACCCGGCGAACGCATCCGCGGTGATGTAGTCGCGCCGGAGCTGGTCGTTGAGGTCGGTGGTCCAGTCGATCTGGACCGCTCCCGGGATGTGGCCCGACGGATAGACCAGCGGGTCCTCGTTGGATTCGACGAGGCGCACGGTCGGGTCTTGCAGATGCTCGGCCACCCAGTCGGTGGACACCAGCGCCTCTGGGTGGGCATAGCCCTTGTCGGTGACGGACATCAGGCGATCCTACTCCTGCTGCTGCCTGGAGACTCCGATCCCGAAGGTGACCGCCGCCACCGCGAGCAGGACACCGCACGGCAGCAGCATCTCGACGGCCGTGAAGTCTCGCCAGATGGCGCCCTCGAGCCCGATGATCGCCCAGCGGACCGGGCTGATGATGCTGGCCTTGACGAGCCACGGCGGCATCACCATCAGCGGGATCATCGCCCCACCGATGAGGAACATCGGCATCATCACGGCCGGGCCCATGCCGCCGATGCCGTGCTCGGTGCGCGCCAGCGACGCCAGCAGCAGGATGATGCCGACGAAGGCGGCGGCCGTGCAGCCGATCGCCGCAGCCAGCGCGAGCCATGACGAGGGCCGGACGCCGAACGCGGCCACGCCGAGCAGCAACAGCATGGATTCGACCGCCACGATCGCCAGCAGGGCGGCGAGCGACTTCCCGGCGAGCACCTGGGTGCGCGAGATCGGCGCCACACGCAGCCGCACGAGCGTGCCGCGCACGCGCTCGGAGACGAACGTCGTGCCGAACGCCATCACGCACCCGAACACCGCCCACAACATCGCCTGCGGGAACGTCACGTCGTAGCCGTTGCGCGGTCCCGTGCGCTGCCGCTGAAGATCGGCCATCGTCACGCGCAGCGGCGCCCATGCCGCATCGCCCTGGCCCTCCGTCTTCGCGCCCGGCACCGTCGACGCCCCGGGCGTTGCCAGGAACGTGTCGAGCTGGCCGAGGAAGGTCTCGAGCGCCGGCGACGATCCCGGCGCGCCCTTCTTCAGATCCTCCAGGGCCGACTGCACCTGATGGCGGCTGCCCGCCGGATTGGAGAAGAGCGTCTGCATGCGCTCGGCGCCCTGCTGCATCAACAGGCCTTCCAGCATGCCGCGCTCGGCCTGCCGGCTCGGGTCGGTGAAGACCTCGATCTCCGGTGGGTCGCCGTAGAACAGCCGCTCTGACGCAGGACCGAACCCAGGCTTGAGAATCACCGCTGCGGTGCGCTGCCCACGACGGACGGCTTCGAGCGCCTCGGTCCGCGTGGCGCGCGTGGCCTCGAACGTGTCGCGCGACACGATGCGATCGACGAACGCCTTCGAGGCGGCACTGCCGTCCTCGTCGACGACGGCAATCGGCAGGCGTGGCGTTGGCCGGTTGCTGCCGCCGAAGAGCATGCCGAACAGCACGGCGACACAGATCGGCCAGATGAACGTGAAGAAGAGCGAGGCGCGCTGCCGCGTGAACGTGCGAAGGTCCTTGAAGGCGATGGCGAGGATGGCAGACATGGCAGGCCTCAGTCGCGCAGCGTGCGCCCGGTGAGCGTCAGGAAGACCTGTTCGAGCGTGGGCTCTTCCACGCGGAACGACTCGATGCCGGCGGTGGCCGACATCCGGTTCAACTCGGCAAGCGGATCGCGCGTCTCGACGACGACCGCCTGGCCGCCAACCGTGGCATGGAGCTTCGGCACGCCGCCGTGCGTCCGCAGCAGACCCGGCACGGTGTCGAGGGCGAGCACGCGGCCGCCGTCGATGATGGCGACGCGATCACACAATCGCGACGCTTCCTCCATGTAGTGCGTGCTGTAGACGATCGTCCGGCCCTGCGCGCGCAGCGTCTCGATGCTGTCGAAGATGGCGTTGCGCGACTGCGGATCGACGCCGACCGTCGGCTCGTCGAGCAGCACGAGTTCGGGCTCGTGCAGGATCGCGGCGGCGATGTTCAGGCGTCGCTTCATGCCGCCCGAATAGCCCTCGACACGGTCCCGGCGACGCTCCTGCAGACCTGCGAAGCCGAGCGCGGCATCGACCCGCGCCTGCAGCTTGGTGCCCGTCAGCCCGTACAGCTGCGCGAAGAACGCGAGGTTCTCCTCCGCCGACAGCAGGTCGTACACCGCCAGGTTCTGGGGCGCGAGGCCAAGGGCACGTCGTGCCGCCGGCGTCGTCGGATTGCCGTGGGCGCCAATCGCGACCTGCCCGGCGTCGGGAGCCAGCAGGCCGACGGCGACGTGCATCGTCGTGCTCTTGCCGGCGCCGTTGGGGCCAAGCAGCCCGAAGATCTCGCCCGGCCGGACGTCCAGCGACAAGTCGTCGACGGCAACGCGAGTGCCGTACCGCTTGGTGATGTGTGTGAGGGCCAGCATGACTGTCGAGATGGTACGGCGAGCTGGTGGCAGCGGGTCCGCCCGCGCCGCCGCAATCGGCGGACGTCGCCTGCACCCGGTGAGCAGCGCTGGCGCCGCGTGACGCGGTTGGCCATACTCTGACGCCATGCCCCGCCTCGTTGCCGTCCTCCTGCTGCTCGGGCTCGCGCCTGCCGCCGCTGCCGCGCAGGTGCTGCGTCCGGAGTTCACCGGCCAGCGTGCCGTGGTGGCGGCCGGACGCACCTACACCGTCGAGGCGGGTGCCGAGATCATCGCGGCCGGTGGCACCGCGGTCGACGGCGGGATCGCCTCGGTGTTCGCGGCAGCCGTCGTCGAGATCTCGCACTTCGGTCTGGGCGGCGAAGCGCCGATGATCCTGTACCTCGCGAAGACCCGCGAGGTTGTCGTCATCAACGGCCAGGGCACGGCGCCGCGGGCTGCCACGCCGGCGTTCTTCGCCGGTCGCGACTCGCTGCCCGCCAACGGACCGCTGGCGGCGACCGTGCCTGCCGTCGTCGATGCCGCGTGTCTGGCACTCGCGAATTACGGCACACGCTCGCTCGGCGAAGTGCTGGCGCCGGCGATTCGCCTGGCCGACGGCTTCCCGATGTACGAATTCCTCACGCGCTATCTCGGGAGCGAGCGCCGGGGCTCGGAGCCGTACGGCGACACGATGCGCACGTACTACCCCGAAGGCCGGGTGACGCGCGCCGGCGAGATCTTCCGGCAGCCCCACCTGGCGCGCACGCTGCGCATGCTCGTCGAGGCGGAAGCGGCCGCGTTGAAGGCGGGAGCGACGCGCGCGGAGGCGATCGCAAGAGCACGCGACTCGTTCTACACCGGGCCTTTCGCGCAGCGGCTCTCGGCGGCGGTCCGGCAGTACGGCGGACTGCTCACCGAGGCCGATCTCGCCAGCTACAAGAGCCGCGTCGAACCCGCGTATGCGGTGACGTACCGCGGCTACACGGTGCACAAGGCCGGCCCGTGGAACCAGAGTCCGGTGCTGCTGCAGGCGCTCAACCTGCTCGAGGGCTTCGACCTGAAGGCGATGGGTCACCTCAGCGCCGACAGCATTCACACCGTCACCGAGGCGATGAAGCTTGCGTACGCCGATCGTGACCGGTTCTATGGCGATCCTGATTTCGTGAAGGTGCCGATGGTCGGGTTGCTGTCGAAGGCCTATGCCAGTCAACGCCGGTCGCTCATCGACCCGGCTCGCGCCAGCCTGGAGCAGCGGTATGGGGATCCGCGGCCCTTCGAGGCGCCACTCACCTCGCGCGGCGACGCCGAAGGTGACGGACGGCTGGGACAGCCGTCCCTACCTCACCTCACCGATCCGCATGTCACCAGGGTCGGGAAGATGGGTGAGTCGGGTGACACGACGGCGATCGAGGTCGTCGACCGCGACGGCAACCTGTTCTCCGCCACGCCCTCGTCGGGATGGCTGCTCGGTGGTGCATTCATCGCCGGCGACACCGGCGTGCCGATGAGCAACCGCATGCAGGCGTTCCGCCTCGAGGCCGACAGCCCGAACATCCTCGCCGGCGGCAAGCGGCCGCGTACCACGCTGACGCCGACGATCGTGACGCGCGATGGCGCGCCCTTCCTGGCCGTCGGCACACCTGGCGGCGACAGCCAGGACCAGCAGATCCTGCAGGTGCTGATCAACGTGATCGACTACGGGATGCCGCTGCAGGCCGCGGTCGACTCGGCGCGCTTCAACACCCTGTCCATCCAGAGCTCCTTCGGCGACCACCGCATCGAACCTGGTGTGCTCGAGATCGAGCGCAGCGTCGACGAACGCGTGCGTCGCGACCTCGAGTCGCGCGGTCATCGACTGCGATTGCATCCGCCTGCGGCCTATCCCACCGGTGTCGTCGCGGCTGGCGTCGACCCGACGACGGGTCAACTGCGCGGCGCCGCCGACGTGCGCCGCGAACGTTCCGTGATCGCATGGTAGACATGACGACCCCGACCCCTCCCCTTGCCGTCTTCGTGATGGGCGTGACCGGCAGTGGCAAGTCGACGCTCGGCAACGCACTCGCCCAGGCGTGGGGCTGGCCTTATCACGACGCCGACGACTATCACCCGACGTCCAACGTCGAGAAGATGCGGGCCGGCACCCCGCTCACAGACGAGGATCGCGCCCCGTGGCTGGCGGCCTTGCACGCCGCCGCCATCGACGCGATCGACGAAGGCCGCGGCATCATCCTCGGCTGCTCCGCACTGAAGGAGAGCTACCGCGAGATGCTCCGGGGCGGCCGCGACCACATCGCATTCCTCTGGCTCGACGTGCCCGAGGGGGTGCTCCAGGCCCGCATGGACGCGCGCAAGGGCCACTTCATGCCGGCCAGCCTGCTGGCCAGCCAGATCGCCACGCTCGAACGCCCCACGCAGGCGCTCCGCCTCGAAGGCAATCAGCCGATCGAAGCGCTCGTCGAGCAGGGCACGGCGCTCGTCGTCGCCTGGCAGCAGCAGTTCGGAGCTGACACAGGACGGGCGTGAGCCTTGGGCCTTGGGCCTTGGGCCTTGGGACACAGCATCAGCCTTCTTGACCTTCTCGACCTTTTCGAACTTTTCGACCTTTCGCGTCCGGGGTTCACGAGCCAGCAGCGACCGCCGATTCCCCTGAAGCCCCCTGCGACGTCATGCCCATGCTCGTGTCGCGCCTGTCGGTCGTTGTCCTCATGCTCGCCGCCGTCGTCTCGACGGCCACGGCGCAGCCCGCCGGTCCCCTGCCCCAGCCGCTGCCGCTGTTTCCGTCCGACAACTGGTGGAACGTCGACATCAGTCAGGCGCCAGTCGATCCGAGCAGCGCGACGATCATCAACTGGATCCGCAACGGCCGTGACCTGAGGCTGCGACAGGACTGGGGCGCATCGGCCGGCGATCCCGAGGACCCGACCGCGATGTGGGGCATGCCCTACGTCAGCGTCCCCGGCACCCAGCCACTGGTTCCCGTGACGTGGACGGCCTACGGCAACGAGAGCGACAACGGCGCACCAGGCCGTCCGCCCGGCTACCCCATCCCGCCCGAAGCGAAGACGACGCCGGGCTATCTCGAAGGGGGACAGCCGGGACAGGTAGACGCCGCGGGCGACCGGCACTTGATCCTCGTGGACCGCGACAACCGGCTGCTGTACGAGCTGTATCGCGCGCACTGGAACGCATCGTTGAATCGCTGGGAGGCTGACTCGGGTGCGGTCTTCGACCTCTCGCGCAACGATCGACGGCCGGACGGCTGGACCAGCGCCGATGCGGCCGGACTGGCGGTCATGCCCGGCCTGGCGCGCTACGACGAGATGTTCGGCAGCGAGCCGATCCGGCATGCGCTTCGAGTGACGACGCGCGCCACCAACGGTTACGTGTTCCCCGCGTCGCACCGCGCCGGCAGCACCACGAACGCACCGCCGATGGGCGCACGCCTGCGACTCAAGGCCAGCGTGGACATCTCGTCGCATCCGGCCCACGTGCAGCGGCTGTTGCAGGCGATGAAGACGTACGGCCTTATCGTCGCCGACAACGGCTCGGACATGTACGTCACCGGCACCAACGACACCCGCTGGACGTCATCGGTGATGAGCAGCGTGTCGTCTGCCATTCGCACGGTTCGCGTCACCGACTTCGAGGTGGTCCAGCTCGGATGGCAGCCGGCCGCGGCGCCCGTCGATGCCGACAGCGATGGCTTACCCGATGCATGGGAGCGCGACTTCGGCCTCGACCCTTCGAGCGCCAGCGGAGCGGACGGCGCCAACGGCGATCCCGACGGCGACGGACGCACCAACGCGGCCGAGCACGCGGCGGGTACGCATCCGCGCGGCTTCTTCACGCGACTGCTTGCCGAAGGCCTGCGCCACAACGCCTTCACCACACGCATCGCCATCGTCAATCCGTCGAGCACGACGCCGGCGCGAGCGCAGTTGCGCTTCGAGCGTGACGATGAGGTCGTCGTGCGGGCGACGCGACAGGTGCCGGCGCTCGGTCGCATCACCGTCGATGCCAATGACATCGCGGAGCTCCAGGGTCACGCGTTCGCGACGACGGTGGAAGCCGACGTGATGGTCGCCGTCGACCGGCTCGTGCGATGGGAGCAGGGGCGCGGCAGTCACGCCGAGCACGGACTGCCGGCGACCTCGACGCAGTGGTACTTCGCCGAGGGCGCCACCTACACGGGCTTCTCCCTCTTCTATCTTCTGCAGAATCCAGGCGAGGTCGCGGCGCACGCCACCATCACGTTTCTGCGCGAGCCGCCGCTGGCACCGCTGGTGCGCACGTACACGGTGCCGCCGCACTCGCGGTACACCGCCTGGGTGAACGAGGACGAGCGCGGGCCAGAGACACCCGCCGGCGGAGCCGCGTCGTCGGCGACGATCGAGGCCGACGTGCCGATCGTCGCCGAGCGCGCGATGTATCGCTCAGTGCCGGCGGCATTCGAAGCAGGCCATGCGAGTGCGGGAGCCACGGCGCTCCGAACGTCGTGGTACTTCGCGGAGGGCTACACGGGACCGCTCTTCGAGCAGTACCTGTTGCTTGGCAACCCGGGAACCTCGCCGGTGCCGGTGCGGGTGACGTACCTGCTGCCGGGTGGCGCAACGCCGCCGGTCACGTATGTCGTGCCGGCGCGCAGCCGATTCACGGTGCTGGTGAACAACGAGACGCCGAGTCCCGGTCTCTCACTGACGTCGACCGCCGTGTCGATGGTGGTGAATGCCGACGCGCCGATCGTCGCCGAGCGGGCGATGTGGTGGCCCGGCACGTCGGCCACATGGCGCGAGGCTCATGTGAGCCTTGGCGCCGAGACCACGTGCCCGCGCTGGGCGGTGGCCGAAGGCGAATGGGCCACCGGCGTCGAGACGTACGTGCTCGTCGCGAACACGGGCGGCGCACCGGCCTCGATCCGCGCAACGCTGCTGCGCGAAGGGGCGTCGCCATTGACTGCTGACCTCATCGTCGGTGCGGGCGCTCGCGAGAACGTCAGCATCCCGAGCCTGTTCCCGGCAGCGCAGGGCAGCCGATTCGGCATGCTGATCGGTCCGTCGCCGACCGCCCCACCGTCGCCGCTCGTCGTCGAATGGGCGCAGTACGGCGATGCCGGGGGACTGCGCTGGAGCGCCGGCGCTGCCGCCCTCGGCACATGCGTCCCGTAGATCGCCTGACAGAGGCGTCGAGCTTCAGCTCGACGCTCGAGCATCACTGACCGTCGAACTGAAGTTCGACGGCTACGGGTTTGGGAGAGGTCTACTGCTACGGCTGCGAGGGGTCGACGTCTACGGGCGGGGAGAGGTCGAACCGCTACGAGTTGGGGATGGGCTGTCGACGGTCTACCCCTTCGGGACGTAGG
>DATJTM010000481.1:0-2464 GCA_035503395.1 Luteitalea sp. | reverse complement strand
GGAGTTCCTGCAGGTTGGTCTTGCCGTCGCCGTCAGGGTCGTCGTTGGGACCCGAGCCGGGACCGCCGGTGCCGAACGGATCCAAGCCGTACTTGGACTCGAAGTCGTTGCTCAGGCCGTCGCCATCGGCGTCGCCAGACGGCTCCAGCGTCGGCACCGCGATGTTGGCGGTGGCGGTATTGTTGGCCGGTACTGGATCGAGCACGCCGGCCGTCACGGTGGCGGTGTTGGCAATCGGCTGCCCCGGTGTGGTCGCCGTCATCTTCGCCACGATCTGTATCGTCGCGGTTGTGCCGGGCGCCAGTTGGGCGAACGAGATCGAGCGCGCGTTCCCGGTGCCTCCGCAGATGCCGCCGAGATCCGACGTGCACGAGACGAAGGCCAGTCCGGCCGGAAGGGCGTCGGTGACTACCACACCCGACGCGGGGTCGGTGCTCGGGTTGACCACCTGCAGCGTGAACGTCACGTTCTGCCCGGGAAGGACGGTGCTGATGTTGGCCGCCTTGGTCAGCGACAGGTCCACGCTGTATCCGAGTTTCTGCAGGACAGCATCGCCGTCACCGCCGCCATACGCCGCCTGGAAGGCGTTCACGAGACGGAAGCCGTCGGGATTGCCGCCGCTGTAGAGGCTCGCGTCGTTCGTGGTGCCACCCAGGTACGTCTCCCCCGCCGCGTTGACGGCGATCGCGTACAGCGCCTGGCCGTTCGTGTTCGATCCCAGGTAGCTCGAGAAGACGAAGGCCGTGCCCGTCGGATTGAGGATCTGCACGTACGGCGGCATCTGCCACAGGGTTTCCTGCACGGCGCCGACCTTGGGCAAGTCCGTCGAGCGAGTCGAGCCCACGAGATGGACGCGGCCCATCGCATCGACGGCGATGTCGTTCAGGTTGTCGAAGTTGTTGCCGCCGGTGAAGGTCGAGTACACGCGCGAGGCGGCGCCCGTCTTGGTCAGGTCGAGCTTGATGACGAAGCCGTCCCACGGCTCCTGGCCGCCGCCGACCGGCGTGTTGACCTGCCGGGCCGCACCAGCGGTCACCGGGAAGTCGGTGTTGGATCGGGATTCACCGCCGACGTAGACGAAGCCGGCCGCGTCCACGTCCAGCGCGTACACGTGATCGGTGCTGCTGCCGGAGATGTAGGTCGAGTAGAGCAGCCCCGCGGTACCGGCAACGTCGGTGTCGATCTGGCTGACGAAGCCATCGGTGGAGTTGCCCAGGCGCGGAGCGAAGCCGTTCAGCACCGGCAGGTCACCGGTGGACGTGTCACTGCCGAACGTGACCTTGCCGTCGCCGTTGGCGACGATGTCGGCGCGATTGGTCATCTCGCCCTGGCTGCCGCCGAAGTAGGTCGAGTACACCAGCGCACCGGCCTCCGAGTAGCGCTGCACGAACAGGTCGTCGGTCCCCCATCGGGTCGTCCGGTAAGCGTTGCCTGTCGTGACGAATCCCTCCGTCGTGCTGTTGGAGGCCGTCTTGCCGACCACGTAGACGTTCCCCTGCGCGTCCACCGCCACACCGGTCGCCGCTTCACGACGAATACCGCCGATGTAGGTCGAGTAGGACAGGCCGCCGGTGGCGTTCAACCGGGTGTAGAACGCATCGGCCGCCTGCGAGGCCGCGCCGGCGTCGACGCCGAACGTCGTGTCGGCCGCGCCTGGCGTCACCGGAAAGTCCGTCGACCGCGTGTCGCCGACGATATGGACGCGCCCCTGCGCGTCGAGGGCCAGGCCGCCGGGGATGTACTCGGGCGGCCAGGTCGCCTCGTCCTCCGACCCGCCGAACAGCGTCGAGTACACCAGCGCGCTGCCGGCCGGATTGAACTTGCTGACGAAGTAGTCGCGCGGATACTGACCACCTGGCGCCGGCGTGCCTGCCCGCTGCGGCTGCAAGGAACCCGGCGTCGTCGGGAAGCCCGCGTGGTCCTCGCTGGTACCGAGCACGTAGATGAAGCCGTTGGCATCGAGCTTCACGGCCAGGATGCCCTCCTCGCTCGCTCCGCCGAACCACGTCGAGTACACGAGGACCGGGTCGATGACAAGGACCTTCGAGCGGTCGTACTCGCCGACCGAGAAGCCGACGCGGCCGCTCGCGGCGTCGAGCGCAAACGCGCTGCGCACCGGACGGCGGGTGCCGTCGACGTCCTGATACGCCACCGGCGCACGCTGCCGGAGGACCGCACCGCCGACGTGCACGAGCAGGTCACCTGACGCGGCTTCGATCTCGAGACGATCTGCGCCATGCACGAGCATCGCGGCATCGGCGGGATTGGCGCCGGGCGCCACGATGAAGTCGTATTCGAGCTGCTGCTGATTGCCGTAGTAGACGACGTCGATGCCGGGCAGCGCCTCACGCGCGACGACGCGACCGAAGGTCTCGAGGCCGGACTGCCAGGCGTCGGACGTGCCGACGTACCGATGGACCACGCCGGGCAGGCGGGCATCGCCCGAGACGCGCGCCTTGCCTGT
>DATJTM010000480.1:0-4089 GCA_035503395.1 Luteitalea sp. | reverse complement strand
TTTGATGGGCACGTCGCCCTTCGACGATGCTCAGGGCGTCCCGAGCACCGTCGAGGGACGGGGACGTGCCCCTACCGGCGGGATACAGGACATCGGCTGTGGAGACATCACGGTGTCGGCGCGGCGTAGTCGACGTACTGGATCTGGCGGGTAGGGGCGCCTTCCCAAGGCGCCCATCAATCGGCGCGCGGCAACTAGCCGCGCGGCCATGACGAAGGCCCAAGGCCGAATGCCGAAGGCCGGCAGGGAGGCGCCCGTCGAGGCGCCGACCTATTTCCCGCCGTGGGGGGCCTGATCGAGCCAGTCGCGGTCGAGGACGTTGTCGCCTTCCCCGACGCGCAGCCAGTGCCAGGCGTAGGGCTTCAGCGCGATGCGGTGCGAGCCGTCCTTGCGCGAGCGGTGGCGCGAGAAGTTGAACACGTCGACCAGCACGTCGTTGTGGTCGCAACCCGGCTTGAACTCGACCTGCACGTTGTTCTTCGAGAAGTTGAGCAACGTGATCAGTGACGTGTTGCGCCAGTCGTAGCACAGCGCCAGCACTGAGCGCGCGTTGGTACGCAACACGCGGAAGTCGCCCCAGCTGATCTCCGGACATTCCTTCCGCATCCGGATGACGCGCTCCTGCCAGTTGAGCAGCGACCCGGTGTCGCGTCGTTGCGTCTCGACGTTGCGCGTCTCGAAGCCGTAGCCGGCCTCGCAGATCGCGTCGCGCACAACCTTCTTCGCGCGCGAGAAGCCGCCGTGTGCCTCTGCCGTCCATTGCATCGGCGTGCGGGCGCACTCGCGCTCGGGCAGCTTCAGGTTCTCGCCGATGCCGATCTCGTCGCCGTACTGCAGCATCGGCGTTCCCGGCAGCGACATCAGCAGCCCGAACGCGAATTCGAGGCGTCGCCGATCGTCGTTCAGCATCGGCGCCAGCCGCCGACGGATACCGCGGTGGTACAACTGCATGTTCGGGTCTGGCCCGAAGGCATCGAAGACCTCTTGTCGTTGGTCGTCGGTGAGGCGCCCGAGGTCGAGTTCGTCGTGGCTGCGCAGGAACTGCACCCACTGCGCGTTGTGCGGCCGTGGGTGCGTGTCTTCGAGCGCGCCGATCAGCGGGTCGATGTCGCCGGTGGCCATCGCATAGAACAGCCGCTGGTTCACCGGGAAGTTCAACATCATCTGCAGGTGGTCGCCCTCGTCGCCGAAGTATTCGATGCTCTCGGCCGGCGGCACGTTGGCCTCGGCCAGCAGGATCGCGTCGCCGGTGCGCCACTGCAGGAAGTTGCGCAGTTCCTTGAGCAGCCCGTAGTCCTTCTGGGGCTCGATGCCGGCCCCCTTCTTCTCGATCAGGAACGGGACCGCGTCCATGCGGAAGCCCGACACGCCGAGCTGCAGCCAGAAGCCCATGATCTTCTTGATCTCGGCCCGGACGTACGGGTTCCAGGTGTTCAGGTCCGGCTGATGGTCGTAGAACCGGTGGAAGTAATACTGCCCGGCCTTCTGATCCCAGGTCCAGTTGGTCGTCTGTGACCCGGGAAAGACGATGCCGTCCTTGTGGTTCTTCGGGCGCTCATCGGCCCACACGTACCAGTCCCGGTACGGTGACTTCTTGCTGGCGCGGGCCGACTGGAACCACGGGTGGTCCTTCGACGTGTGACTGACCACGAGGTCGACGATCACCCGCATGCCCAGCGACCTGGCATGCTGCATCACCACGACGAAGTCGCCGAGCGTGCCGTGGCTCGGGTCGACGCTGTAGTAGTCCGCGATGTCGTAGCCATTGTCGCGGTTGGGCGAGGCGTAGAACGGCTGCAGCCAGATGCAGGTGACGCCGAGGCCGTGCAGGTAGTCGAGGCGACGGTTCAGGCCCTCGAAATCGCCGATGCCGTCGCCGTTGGCGTCCTGGAACGTCTCGACGTCCAGGCAGTAGATGACGGCGTTCTTGTACCAGAGGTCGTCGATGGCCACGCCCGAGCCATTGCAGGGACCGTTCCCAGCTGCCCTCGGGACCGTCCCCGACGGTGCCGAGCGAGCGGGGCCTGACTGCCTCTGGTCGTGCGTGGGAGGCCGCCTGCCAACTTTCGATGGCGCCGCGCGTCAAGTTCCGGTCACCTGACGCCGATTCGTGCGGTGCGGGCGCGCGGAGGCGACGCTCGCCGACGCCGGGGACCCGGCGCGCCAGGCACCGACGCATGATGCTCCCCACGCAGGTTCCGTTCGGCTTTGCTACACGTTCGTCAATCTTCCTCGCATCCCTGGTCCTGACCCTTCTGGGCCAGCCGGCACCCCTTCTGGCAGCGCCCGAGCCCGACTCCAGCCGCGAAATCGTCTTCGTAGTCGACACCGTGCGCGCCTGGCAGACGCTGGTGGATGCGCTTCCGGGCGATCCGGAGGTCGTGGTCCTCGACGGCCGCCGCGACGGTCTCGCCCAGATGGCCTCGACCCTGGTCGGACGCCACGGCGTGCGTGCCATCCACGTCCTCAGCCACGGCGACGTCGGCCAGGTCCGGCTCGGTGCGACGCTGCTCGATAGCGACGCGGTCGCGTCGCGACGCGCCGATCTGGCGACCATCGGTCACGCCCTGCGGCCCGGCGGTGATCTTCTTCTCTATGGATGCGCGGTGGCGGCCGATGGCGCCGGCCGTCCGTTCGTCGACGCGCTCGCTCGGGCCACCGGCGCCGACGTGGCGGCCTCGGCCGACTCGACGGGCGCTGCGTCCCGCGGCGGCAACTGGACGCTCGAGGTGACGCACGGCGTCGTCGAGGCGTCGACGCTGGCCCCGGTCGCCTACGACGGCCTGCTGGTGTCGTTCACCGACCCGTTCGCGACGACCATCGGTTCGGGAGTGACGTCGTTCGTTCGGAACCTGGGTGGGGTCGCCTTCACCTTCACGTTCACCTCGCAGGGCGACGGTGGCGACTTCGCGTGGGAGAACGGTAACGGCTCTGGCGGCTCGGACTCCGTGAACCTGCTGTCGGGAGGAGGAACAGGCGCGGTGGAGGTGGTCACGATCGTGCGCAACGACGCCGCCGATTTCACCTTCACGGGCCTCTACGTCGACAACGCGTCCGGCGGGACGGTGAGCGTCGCTGGTTACCGGGATGGCAACCTCATCGGCAGTGCGCAGCAGATGCCGACCGGCCTTTCAGGGCTTCTGTCCTTCCCGTCGCTGCACGTCGACGAGGTGCGCGTGTCCTCGACGGACTTCTTTGGCACAAACATCGACGACTTCAGCGGCGACACCAACCCGCCGTCGACGTCGCCGAGCCTGACGGCCACCGGCACGAACCCGACGTTCACCGAAGGCGGCAGTGCCGTCGATCTGTTCGGCAGCGTCACCGCCGCGACGAACGACTCAGGTCAGGTCTTCACCGGCATGACGCTGACCGTGACCAATGTCAGCAACGGCGCGTTGGAGACGCTGACGATCGACAACACCAGTGTTGCGCTGAACACCGGCAACAGCGGCAGCCTGACCAATGGCGGCACCTACTCCGTCGTTGCCGCGGCGGGTACTGCGACGGTCACGCTCTCGGGACTGACCCGTAGCAACGCCGCGATGCAGACCCTGGTGGACGGACTCGCGTACAGCAACGCCAGCGACAACCCCGGTTCGTCCAGCCGCGTCGTTACCATCACCGGCATCGCTGACAACGGTGGCTCCAACAACACGGCCGCGCCGAACCGCGTGTCGACGGTGAGCATGACGCCGGTCAACGACGCACCGACGATCACGGCGCCAGGAAGCGTCACCGTGACCGAAGACGTGGCGACGGACGTGACGGGCATCTCGTTCACCGACGTCGATGCCGGCAGCGCGTCGGTGACGGCCACCTTCAGCGTGCCGTCCGGCACCCTGGCCGCGACGAGCGGCGGCGGTGTTACGGTCGGCGGAACGGCAAGCGCGCTCACGTTGACCGGCTCAACAGCCAACGTCAACACCTACATTGCCGGCGCGAACCTCACGTACACGACCGCGACCAACGCGTCGTCGAACGTCACGATGACGGTTGGCATCAACGACAACGGCAACACCGGCGGCAGTGCGCAGACGGCGTCCACCACGGTCACGCTCTCGGTCACGTCGGTCAACGATGCACCCG
>DATJTM010000479.1:0-12374 GCA_035503395.1 Luteitalea sp. | reverse complement strand
CCGCGTGGATGTCGGGCCTCGGCGGTCGCGACTCGATCGCGCTCGGCGTGCTGATGAACACGCGCGGCCTGATGGAACTGGTCGTCCTCAATCTTGGCCTCGACCTCGGCATCATCTCGCCGGCGCTGTTCTCGATGCTGGTGATGATGGCGCTGATCACGACCTTCATGACGACGCCACTGCTGATGCGCCTCTACCCGGAGGCGCGCCGGCGCTCGGCAGCGTTGCACATGTCGATGCCAACGCCACGACCGACCGCCTGATACGGGAAGCCCGGCGGACAGGGAGCGCGCGCGACAGGCGCACGTTCGTGCACACGAGCGGCAACGTCTGTGACAGCATGCCGACGTGCTCCAACGTTGCGCTCTCCTTCTGCTGATCCTCTCCGGCTCATTCGCATCGGCGGCGGCCCAGGCGCCCGCCCCGTCCGCCGCGGCCGCCTCCGAACTGGCATTCATCGATACGAGCATCGAGAACGCGTCGCCCGTCTGGTACGAGCGCGCCGACGACGGGGCGTACCTCGTCCATCTCCTGTACGACCACGAGCGCGACTCCCCGAATCGGGCCGCCGGCCACATTCATTTCCGGATCGTCGGCCAGCCGGGCGCTCGTCTGACGCTCGAGTTCCGCAACCTCGACAACGTCTGGAACGGCCAGCCGGGCTCGGTCGCCGGTGAACTGAAGGCGGTGGCGCTGTCGCCCGACGGCGGCACATGGACGACAGTGCCGACCGAGGCGCTGCCCGGCAATCGCGTGCGTGTCGGCGTCACCGTTCCGGACGGCGGCTCCCTGTACCTGGCCCGCATGCAGCCCTATCGCCTGTCGGAACTCGATCGCCTGATGACGACGGCACGCGCCAGCCGCTTCGCCGGGATCACGCGCATCGGCGAGACCGTGCAAGGCCGTCCGCTCGAACTGGTGCGCATCGGCAACGTCGACGCGCCTCGCCGCGTGTTCGTGCGCGCGCGCGCGCATCCCTGGGAGTCGGGCAGCAGCTGGGTCGCCGAAGGCCTGATCGCGAGATTGCTGCAGGACGACGAGACCGCGCGTGGCTGGCGTGAACGCTTCGTCGTGTACGTGCTGCCGATGGCCAACAAGGACGGCGTGGCCCGCGGCGGCACCCGCTTCAACGTGCTCGGCAAGGACCTGAACCGCAACTGGAACGCGCCGGTCGACGGCACGCTGGTGCCTGAGAACGCGGCGCTCGAGCGTTGGCTCGAAGGCATGATCGCGAAGGGTCAGAAGCCCGATCTGGCGATGGAGTTACACAACGACGGGCGCGGCCTGCTGCACATCAGCCGTCCGCCCGTCGCCCGGCTGCCGGAGCACCTCGAACGGATGGCCAGGCTCGAGGCGCTGCTGCGCGAGAAGGCGTGGTTCACCGAAGGCCACACCGACGGCGCCTTCCGCAACAGCGGCACGCTCGGCGACGGCTGGCTGCAGCGCTACGACATCGACGCCGTCGTCCACGAGTTCAACGCGAACTGGGTGGAGGGTCGCAAGTCACACACGTCCGCCGCGCTGTGGCAGGAGTACGGCGCTGCCTTGCCAGCGGTGTTCGACGCGTACTTCAACGGCCGATGATGCAGTAGGCGTCGAGCTGAAGCTAGACGCCTACATATCGAGAGAGGTAGGGCCCGTTGTCCCAACGCGGCCCGAGGCGCGAGGCTGGGACGGGCCGGCGGCCCGTCCCCACCGGGATTCGAAGAATTCAGCTGCGCGACAGCTGCGTGCGAGCGGCCTCGAGCTGCTCGCGCAGTTCGCGGATCGATTCCAGCTCCTTGCCCGGCGCGCCGTGCTCGATGCCGCAGTAGCCGTGATACCCCGCGTCGACGACGATCTTCATCATCTTCGGCAGGTCGATCGGACCGTTCTTGCCGTGGAAGTCCCACACGGTCGGCTTCACGCTGACACCCTTGGCGAGCGGCATCATTTCCTGCACGCCGACGTACGAGTCGTAGCTCTCGAGCTTCGCGGTGGGGTTGCGCTCGGTGGGCCGCGAGATGCCGAAGTTGCCGAAGTCGGGCAGCGTGCCGGCCCGCTTGTGGTCGGCCTGCTTGATCGTCGACATCAGCCACTTGGCGTTGCTGCTCATGCCGCCGTGGTTCTCGATGATCACGTTGAGCCCGTGCTGATCGGCGAATTCACAGAGCTTGTGCAGCCCGTCGGCCACCAGCTTGCCCTGCTCCTCCGGCGTGCCGGCGCTGTAGGCGTTGACGCGGATCGAGTGACAGCCGAGTGTCTTGGCCGCGGTCACCCACTTGTGGTGGTTGGTCACCGCCGTCTGACGCTTGGCCGCGTCCGGATCACCGAGGCTGCCCTCGTTGTCGCACATGATCAGGACCTGGGTGACGCCCTCGCCCCTGGCCCGCGTGTTCATCTCGGCCAGGTACGACGCGTCGGTCGCCTTGTCCATGAAGAACTGATTGACGTACTCGATCGCGTCGATGCCCGTGCTCTTCGCAATCTTCGCGAAGTCCAGGTGCTGCATCGTGCCCTTCTTGAGCGGCTGGTTGATCGACCACTCGGCGAGCGAGATCTTGTAGAGCGGTGCCTTGCCCTGGGCAGCCGCGCGCAGCGGCGTCAGGCCGGCTGCGGCGACCGCCGCGGACGTGGCGAGGAACTGGCGACGGCTGGCGCGTGTGTCCATCGGGGTCTCCATGAAAGCGTTGCCAGACACTACGACAGTGAGCCGGCGATCGTTTTCCACTCGACGACCTTGCCGGTAGTGATCGCCTGGTGGCCCATGATGGCGGTGAGGGCGCCGGTCGCCCCGACGGTGATGTCGGCGGGGTTCTTGCCGGTGCCGCGGATGCAGTCGTAGAACGCCTGCATGTGCGCGTGCGGGTTCTCGTCCATCTTGGCGACGAGTTCGGCCGGCGGCGTCTTGCCGTCGAGCGAGTAGACGCTGGTGTCGCCCATCAGGTCGCAGGCACCCTTCTGGCCGTAGATGTGGACGAACTGTCCACCACCCGGCAGCCCCTTCGGGTGGAACACCATCTGGGTGAAGTACAGCTTCACGCCCGACGGGTACTCGTAGCTGAGGGTGTAGCCGTCCATGATCGAGCGCCCTGGCGGGTCGTCCTTGTACAGCAGGATGCCGCCGAAGCCGGCCGCCCGGATCGGCGTGGCGCCGACCGCCCAGTTGCACAGGTCGAGGTTGTGCACCGACATCTCGATCAGGTACCCGCCAGACTTCTCGACGTCGAAGAACCAGTCGGCCGACGAGCCGGTGTGCGACAGGTCCGTCTCCATGTGGCGCTGCGCCTTGACCATCAGCACCGAGCCGATCGACCCGCCGCGGATCTTCTCGACGGCCGCGCCCAGGCGCTTGTACGACCGCAGCTGCTGGCCGGAGATGAAGACCTTGTTGGAGGCCTTGGCTGCCTTGACGACCTGCGCCACGGAGGCCGGCGTGATCGCCACCGGCTTCTCGCAGTACACGTGCTTGCCAGCCTGCAGCGCCGCCACCGCCATCTCGGCGTGCAGGTGCGGGGGCGTGGCGATGATCACCGCCTCGACGTCCTTCCGGTCGAGGATGCGTCGGTAGTCACTGACGGTCTGCGGCGCGTCGCGCTTGGCGATCTCCGCGGCCGCCGACAGGCGGTCGGCCTTGGTGTCGCAGAGCGCAACCGCCTTGCCCAGTTCGAGCACGGACCGCAGGTCGGCGACGCCACGGCCGCCGGTGCCGATGACTGCGGTGGGAATCGCGTTGGCCGCAGCCGTCGCGGGCGGGGGCGCCTGCTGCGCGTGCGCAAACGACACGGGTAGGGCCGCCGCCAGCGTGGCGCCGGTGCCCAGGAACGATCGTCGGGTCATGTCGCTATTCATTGCCTGCTCTCTTCGTCAAAGTCAGAAGTCGAAAGTTCGAAGTCAAAAGCGGTTCAGCCGCGGCGCGGCGGCGGTGGTGGCGCCTGCAGGCCGGCGATGACGCTCTGCACGTACTCGCGTGATCGACGCGCCAGCGCGTCGATCACAGCGGCGTCGCGTGGCCGTGGCACGAGCGGTTCGAAGATGTTCTCGAACACCAGCGGTATCGTCAGCCCGGTCTGCATGACCGGCTGGAAGAGACGGTAGTGATCGATCTCGCCGAAGCCGGGGCCGCAGTCCTCGTCGCGCGGCCAGTCGCGGTGGTCCTTGACGGCGAAGGCGCGGATGTCGGGCACGCAGGTGGCGATGTCGGCGATCGGATCGTGGCTGTCGTAGTCGAGCACGTTGCCGGCGTCGTAGCACATGCGCACGCCCTCGTCGCCGACCTCGCGGATGATCTTCGAGCACATGGCGCCGGTGCCGGTGTTGCCGCCGTGCTGCTTGATCAGCACGGTGATGCCGGCGTCACGCGCGACCGGACCAATCGCCTTGAGGCAGGCGATCACCCGCTCGTATTCGCCCGGACTGGTACGACCGAACGTGAGGAGATGCGGAATGCCGGCGGCCGCCGCCTGTGCGATGCGCTTGCGATGAGCAGCGGTCGCCTCCGGTTCCTCGAGGAACACCGTCGAGAACATCATCACCGGCGTCAGCCCGGCGTCCTTGCACTGGCGCGTCAGCGCGGCGGCCGTCGCCGGCGGCGCGTCGACGTCGAGCGCCGGCACCTCCTTGCCCGCCGTGTCACGGTGGGTGACACCCCACGCGACCTTGTCGTAGCCCGCCGTCTTGATGCCCTGGAGCGCGCGCGCCATCGGGAACGCCGCGTAGGCGAGCGTCATGCAGGCGTATTCGAAGCGCGTGGGCGGGCCGCCCGCTGGCGCGGCGGCCGGTGCAGGTGTCGGCGCCTGCGCGGTGATCCGTGTCGTGGCGCTCACGCCGGCCGCAGCCAGCGTTCCGAGGAACCCGCGTCGATGCATGCGCGGAAGGGTATATCAAAGGTCGGGAAACGGGTTCCGGGAACCGGAAACCGGGTTCGACGTTCGACGTTCGTCGTTCGTCGTTCGGGCGCGTCAGTAGCCGCGGGTGGTGTCGACGACAGACAGCAGCTTGCCGCCGGCGACGTAGCGACGCAGGTTCTCGCGCACCAGCAGCCAGCGGACGTCCTCGTCGATGTCCGAGTCGGCCGAGACGTGCGGCGTGAGGATGAGGCCGGGCGCCTTCCACAGCGGATGTCCGTCCGGCAGGGGCTCGGGCTCGACAACGTCGAGGCCGGCGCCGGCGATCGTCCGGTTCACGAGCGCCTGCACGAGGTCGTCGGTGTTCACCGTCCCGCCGCGACCGACATTGACGAAGAACGCCGTCTTCTTCATCGCCCCGAAGATCTTCGCGTCGAACATGTTCCGCGTGTCGGGCGTGAGCGGCAGCGTGTCGACGACGATGTCGGCGTCGCGGACGAAGGTGGCGAGGTCGCCAGGCAAACCCATGCGGCTGACGAACGGCGGCGGTTCCGCCTTGCTGTTGCGGATGGCGGTGACGGTCATGCCGAACGCATGCGCGCGGCGCGCCACTTCGGTGCCGATGCCGCCGAAACCGACGACGAGCATCGTCTTGCCGGTGAGGGCGAAGGCCGACTGCGAACCATTGGCCGCGGCCGTGAACGGCGACCAGTTGGCCGGCAGCGAGTCGCGCGACCAGCGCCCGTCGCGCTGGGAAGCGAGGTACCCCGGCAAGCCTCGCGAGAACGCCAGCGCCAGTGCCATCACGTGCTCGGCCATCACCGGGCCGGCGATGCGCTGCATGTTGGTGAGCAGCAGGCCGCGCTGGCGGATGACCGGACTCACGAGGCAGCGCTCGATGCCGGCGTTGTAGGTCTGCACCCAGCGCGCCTGCGTGGCGGCGTCGAGGACCGCCGGCTCACAGAAGCCGAGGACGACGTCGACGTCCGCCGCCCGGCCACGCGCGTCGGACACGCTCGAGGCCGCCACCAGTTCGACGCCCGGCGCCACCTCCTGCAGCCAGGCGCGTCGGTCGTCCGGCAGGTCGCGTACCAGCACACGGGTCGGCTTCTTCCAGCCGGGCAGTGCCGAGGCCGGGGTCTCGCCTTCGCGCAGCCCGAGCTCGGCCACCATGCGCGTCGTCTGCGCGTCGAGGTTGGACGGGGCGGCGGGGGCTTGCGCACGCGCCGCGGGCGCGGCCACGCCAATCGCGAGAGCCATGACGACCCCACTCACCCGCACCGACGACACGCCCGCCATCGCAGCCTCCTTCGTGGCCGACCGATCAGTCAGCCTTCCAGCCGAATGCCTGCATCATCACCCGGAAGACGTCGGTGTTGTCCATGAATCCGCGCACGCGCTCGGCGCCAGGCCCGGTGGCCGCCACCAGCACCGCTTCGCCGGTGTGGCCGTTGTCCATGCGCACCGCCGGGATCCGGATGTTGCGCCGCTTCTCGGTCGCCGCCAGCTTCTCTTCCTCGTCCAACCCGTTCAGCAGGGGCGTCTCGAGCAGTCCGCCGCGCAGGCGAATGTCGAACGAATGGTCCGCGGTGAAGACCACGAGCGTGTCCTTGCCGGCCACCGACGTCACCTTGGCGATCGTCTGATCCAGCGCGACCATCGCATCGAGGCCCTCGCGCACGTTGTCGGTGTGCGTGTCGCCCTCGACCATCAGGAAGTAGCCCTTCTTGCTGCGCGACAGGATCGTGTGGGCGGCGAGCGTCGCTTCCTGGATGTCGAACTTGCGCGAGTCGAGCAGCACGATCGCCCGTCGCGCGTCGGCGGGGACCTCCGCCAGCGAGGCATGGATGGGTCGCTTCTTCTCCTTCGACAGTGCCTCGATGTCGACGCCGGCCGCCGCCAGCGACTTCGTGATCGCCGCGCGTCCCGGGCCGATCATCACGTCGACGCCATCGCCGAAGCGCGGCGCGAAGGCCTGCTGGAAGATGACGGCGCTGGCGGCCCGCTCGTTGGCGTGCGCGTAGAGCGCCGCCGGGGTGGCGCCCGTCAGCTGATCGTTGGTGACCAGCCCGGTCGCCAGCCCGTGCTCCTCGGCATATTCGAGGATCGTCTTCAGCGGATCGCCGTCGACCTTGCCGCGCACCGTCTTCGACGACAGCGAGATGACGCCGTTGTGGGTCTTCTGCCCGGTGACGATGGCGGTCATGCCGGCCGCCGAGTCGGTGACGATCTGCGACGCGGTCGACGTGTCCGACAGAGCGATGTGGGGCATCCCCTGGATGAACAGCTTCCGCGCCGCGCCGTGCGCATGCAGGCTGGCGGCCGCGATGGTCGACGTCCCACCGGCGTCAGCGAGGAAAAGGACGACGTTCCGGGCCCGCTTGCCCTGGCCGGACAGCGGGGCGGACAGCAGGACGGGGATCAGCAGCAGGGCGAAGAGGGCACGTTTCACGCGCCCGAGTATAGCCTCGGGGTGGCGACGCCGACGTCACGACGGTGTCACGTGCCGGCAGCCGCAGACGGCTAGAATCTGGCCCATGCGCGTGCTCCTCGGCCTCTGCGTCCTGTGTGCCCTCCCGTCGCTGGCGCTGGGCGCCACCACCATCCGCATCATGCCGCCCGATGGCGCGACGCTGGTCGCCGGCCAGCGCCTGGACATCAGGGTCGAGGCGACCTCGGACGGTCCGGACCGGCCCGCTGGCCTGCGCGTGCTGGTCAACGGCGCCGACATCACGACGCGCCGCGATCCGGCGTCGGATGCAGGCGCGCCGGACACCTCCTCGAACTTCCTCCTGCGGCGCTTCGCGGCCGACACGCCCGGCCCGCTGACCATCGTCGCGACGACGAGCGACGGCGCGCGAGCCGAGTCGCGCATCCAGGTGCACGCCTGGGCCGGCACGCCGGTGGCAGGCAGCCATCGCGCCCGCAACGTCATCCTGTTCCTCGGTGACGGCATGGGGTCGAGCCATCGCACCGCCGCGCGCATCGTGTCGCGGGGCCTGCACAACGGCAAGGCGGCGGCCCCGCTCGCCATGGACACGCTGGACGTGACCGGCATGGTGATGACCAGCGCGCTCAACGCGGTGATCACCGATTCATCGCCCGGCATGTCGTCGTACGTCACGGGACAGAAGCACAACAACAACCAGGAAGGCGTATTCCCCGACAACACGTCCGACGCGTTCGACAATCCGCGCATCGAGTATCTCGGCGAGATCCTGCGCCGCACGCGCGGCCCGGGCTTCAACGTCGGCATCGTGACGACCGCCGACGTGACCGACTCGACGCCGGCCGGCAACGCCGCGCATACCTCCAACCGGTTCGCAGGCGCCCCGATTGCCGCGCAGTTCTACGACGAGCGGGCCACCAATGGGATCTCCGTGCTGATGGGCGGCGGCGCGCAGCACTTCCAGCCGAAGGACGGCGGCGGCACGCGGGCCGACAGCCGCGATCTGATCGCGCTCTTCAAGGGCGCCGGATTCGAGACCGTCCGCACGGGTGCCGACGTCAAGGGCTGGCTCGATCCGGCGAAGCCGGCACCACGGTCGGTGCTCGGGCTCTTCAACCAGTCGCACATGGTCGTCGCCTTCGACAAGGTCGGGGCCGGCACCTACAGCGACGAACTGGCGCTCGAGAAGAACAAGGCGTACCGCGACACGCCGATGCTCGAGGACATGACGACGCTTGCACTGAAGTCGTTGTCGGCACACTCACCGGCCGGCTTCTACCTGATGGTCGAAGGGGCGTCGATCGACAAGCGGGCGCACACGGCCGATCAGGAACGGGTGATCTGGGACACCATCGAGTTCGATCGCGCCGTCGCCGTCGGGCTCGACTATGCTCGCCGCGTCAACAGCGACAGCAACCCGGACAACGACACGCTGGTCATCGTCACGGCCGATCACGAGAGCGGCGGCATGTCGATCATCGGCGTCGGCAACGAGCACTACACGCCAGCGCTGATGGGCAAAGCCGTGCGCGACTACGCCGCCGTGTTTCGCTTCCTGCCCGAGCAGCAGCTGCCGTTCTTCACGAACTATCAGCTCGACGCGCGCGGCTTCCCCACCGACCCGAACCCGTCGCGCAAGCTGCTCCTCGGCTTCGCGGCGGCGCCGGATCGCTACGAGAACTGGACGGCCGATCGCACCCAGTCGGAAGCCGGTGTCCTCAAGGTGGAGGATGGCCGCAACGTCGCCGTCGCCAACCCGGCCCGCGCCACGCCGACCGACATCCCGGGGTTCCTCGTCCCCGGCGTCATCGAGAACGGCGCCTCGGCCTGCCCCGATCCAAAGGGCTGCCCGGGCGACACCGCGTCCAATGGACACACGTTCGCGGGACACACCGCGACCGACGTGCCGCTGTCGGCCCTTGGCCCCGGCGCCTGGCAGTTCACCGGTGTGTTCGAGAACAGCGACGTGCTGCTGAAGATTCTGCGCGCGACGACCGGTCGCTATCCCGCGCCCGGACAGACAGCACCACCAGCGGCGGCACGACGGCCCGCCGCGCGGCGATGATCACCATCCGCGACACGACCGCCGCCGACGTGCCGGCGCTGGCGGCGCTGGTCGGCGCGGTCGCGCGGGAGCGGCGCTATCTGGGCACGGTCGACGGCTTCACCGACGAGCAGACGGCCTCCTACCTGACGCACGTCAGGGCCGGCGGCGGTGTCCACCTGGTGGCCGTCGACGGCACGCGCCTCGTCGGCTGGATCGACATTCTCGAAGGCCCGTACGAGGGGCTCCGGCACTACGGCCGGCTCGGCATGGGGCTCGCCGAGGATGCGCGTGGTCGAGGGCTCGGCGCGCAACTGCTGCAGCGCGCGCTCGACGATGGTTTCACACGTTTCGAGCGCATCGAGCTCGAGGTGTTCGCCTCCAACGCCCGTGCCGTGGCGCTCTATCGACGACTGGGCTTCGTCGATGAAGGATGCCGTCGGCAGGCGCGCGTGATCGACGACGCGCCCGACGACATCCTGATGTTCGGATTGCTGCGGGACGAGTGGCGCGCCCTCACTCCGCGAGAATGACGGGCAGGTCGGCGCTTAGCGCCGCCTCGCACCCGAGCAGTCGCAGCAGCGTCGTCACCTGACCGCGGTGATGGGTCTGGTGGTTGAACAGGTGTGTCACCGCTCCCCATCCAGGCATCGTGAAGTCGCGCTGATAGGCCAGGCTCGTGAACTGGAAGGGCGCCGCGGCGAAGTCCTCGGTGAGGGCTGCGGCCCACGCGTCGATTGCCGTGTCGGTGGACACGCGCTCGCGGCGCAGCACCTCGAAGTCCGCCAGGCGTTCACGTCCCTCGTGCGCCGTCAGCGGCACCCGCGCGAAGCGCTGCAGCCAGAGCTGATCGGCCACCAGCAGGTGTTCGAGCGTCGCGTGCAGCGATCCGAACGCCCCGCCCACGGCGCGGCGCCGGTCCTCGTCGGCACAACTCGCCGCGGCCGCGAAGATCTGCTCGTTCACCCACCGGTTGTAGCCCGCCATCGTCGTGGCGTAGACACGCACGTCCATCGATCGTCAGTCCTCGAGTTCCTGGCCGCGCACCCACCGCGCGAGGCACCTGGCGACATCTTCCCCGATCGCGCTTGAATCGCTCATCGGCTCGAACGGCCAAGAGGCCGCGGGCGGACAACGGCCCGCGCCGCTTCTTTCGACGTTCCCGCATTCCCGCATTCCCGCATGTCGCCCGCGGTGGGGGATTCTCCGGTGCTTCGGGGAGAAGCCCCCGCCACATGTGCCCCATCGGCCATGCGTCAGCCGTTTTGCTCACGTTTCGGTCGACATCAGGGCGGCACGCAAGTTGCCATTTAGGGGGGCAACGTGCACAGCGCACGTTCTCACCAAGAAGGTCCGACATGCATTCCTCCTCCGTCATTCGGTTCGCGCTCGGCGCCCTGGCGCTGGCTGCCGCCACCATCACCCCGCTGCTCGGTCAGGAGCGCGCCCCGCTCTCGTTGACGGGCGCAACGATCACGCTCGCCGGCACCTCCAACCTGCACGACTACACGGCGTCGACCACCTCGGTCCGCGTCACGAAGCTGCAGGTGGCGCCAGGCGCGGATCTCGCCTCGCTGATCAAGCCCGGTACGGTGCAGGCCTTCGAGATCGCCATCCCGGCCGCGTCGCTGCACTCCACCCGCGACGGGCTCGACAAGAACATGCACAAGGCGCTCAAGGCGAAGGACTTCCCCGAGATCGTCTTCACGCTGTCGCGCCTCGAGTCCAGGGCGGCCGGCCTCCGTGCCATTGGCGTGCTGAAGATCGCCGGTGTCGAGAAGGAAGTGGGCTTCGACATCACGACGGCCACCAGGACTGGCAGCGTGGTCGTCAGCGGTGCCGTCGACCTGCTGATGACCGACTTCGGCATCCCGGCCCCGAAGGCCGTGATGGGCATGCTCAAGACCGACCCGAAGGTGACCATCTCGTTCGAGACGACGCTCTCGACGCCGCTCACCTAGCCGCGGCCTTCGGACTTCAGACTTTTCACTTCTTACTTACGTGTAGAGAGCAGGAGGAGTCATGACTCGCCATTTCATCCCGACGTGTGCCTGCGCGGTGCTGCTTGCGGCGGCTCCGGCGTTAGCCCAGCCACCGGAGACGACGGTGCCCAGCGCGACGGCGGTCGCGCCGGAAGGCAGGGACGAGGGTGGCAGCGAGGCCACCGACGCGAAGAAGAGCGCTGACGATGAGGCCCAGGAAGCGCTGCGGCAGGCGTTGAAGGAAGGGCGCCCCGTCACCATCCAGCACCTGCGCGCGCCAGACAAGCGCGGCATCAACACCTTCGAGTCCCCGAAGGACCCCGGCGCCGAATTCACCGGATTCCGGCTCGATTTCGGCGCCAATTTCGCCTCCCAGGTGCAGAACCTTCGGCACTCCAACCGGGCCGATGCCGCGATCGTCAACGGCGTCGACACCAACCAGCTCGCCGATATCGGCTTCGGCTTCAACAACTCGACGGCGAACCTGACCCTGCACGCGCAGCTGGCCAAGGGCATCCGGGTCCAGCTCACGTCGTACCTGTCGGCCCGGCACCACAACGAAACGTGGGTCAAGGACGGCTACATCCTGATGGACGAGTCGCCGATCGACATCAAGCCGCTCAACACGCTCATGAAGTACGTGACGCTGAAGGTCGGCCACATGGAGATCAACTACGGCGACGCGCACTTCCGCCGCAGCGACAACGGTAACACCATCTACAACCCGTTCATCGGCAACTACATCATGGACGCCTTCACGACCGAGATCGGCGGCGAGGTGTACCTGCGGCACAAGGGCCTCATCGCGATGGGCGCGGTGATGGGCGGTGAAATCCGCGGCACCGTCCTCACGCCCGAAAAGCGCGGCCAGAGCTACATCGGCAAGCTCGGGTACGACCGGCAGGTGAGCGAGGATCTGCGCGTCAGGCTGACCGGCTCGATGTACACCACGAAGAAGGCACTGAGCAACACGCTGTACGGTGGCGACCGGGCCGGCTCGCGCTACTACTACGTGCTCGAGAACACGACCGCGACCGAGTCGGCACAGTTCACGTCGGGCCTGCTCAACCCCG
>DATJTM010000478.1:0-6551 GCA_035503395.1 Luteitalea sp. | reverse complement strand
GTTGTTGATCGTGTCGATCGTGTACGAGAAGCCGGCGCGGTCCTTGAGGTGCGCGATGTTGGAGATCGACCCGGTCGACAGGTCGTCGATGACGTGGACCTGGTGGCCGGACTCGAGGAGCGCGTCCGAAAGATGGGAACCGACGAACCCGGCGCCGCCGGTGATGAGTACATGCATGATCCTGAACGATCCTCTCTACCGTCGGTCGACCGACGCACTGTCCTGCCTGACGTAGTCGCCCCGCGACAGGAGCTTCTCCAGCCAGACGTACAGGACGATGAACAAGTACCGGCTGCCCATCTCCTTGATCTTCAGCTTCGACACGCCCGTCGTGCGGTTGTACCAGCGGATCGGTACGACCGCGTAGGTGTACCCGCGCACAATCGCTTTCAATGGCAATTCAACCGTCAGGTTGAAATGCTTGCTCAGCAACGGCGCACACCCGGCGATGACATGGCGCCGATAGCACTTGAACGCGTTGGTCGTGTCGTTCAGGCGCAGGCGGAACAGGACGCGGATGAACCAGTTCGCCAGCCGGTTGAGCAGCAGCTTGTGCGACGGGTAGTCGACGACCTTCGCGCCGGCCATGAAGCGCGAGCCGAACACGCAATCGTACCCCTGAATGAGGGTGCGGTAGTACGTGACGAGATCGTCCGGGTCGTCGGAGGCGTCAGCCATGACGATGGCGACGGCGTCGCCGCGGAACGCTTCCAGGCCGGCGAGCACCGCGTGGCCGAAGCCGCCGCTGCGGGGGTTGGTGACCCGCCGCAGTTCCGGCAGGTCACTGCGCAGCCGCTCCAGCACGACGTCGGTGCCATCGGTGCTGTGGTCGTCGACCACGACGAGTTCGAATGGCACGGCTGCGGCCCGCAGGCGTCCCGCGAACGTCCGCAGCGTCGGTTCGATGCCGTCTGCCTCGTTGTGTGCCGGGATGACGACTGACAGCAGCGGCGTCGACTCAGGCACGGGGCGCCGCGATCAGGAAGCTCTGTTTCCCGAGGAATCGCCAGGCCAGCGGCAGCCGCAGGTACCACTTCAGGAGGGCAATCGAATTCGGCAGCCGCCCCTGCGTGGTGAACGGCAGGAACCGCGGCAACACGTACGTCAGGTCGAACCCGGTGGTCGCCAGGGCCTCGCCGAGGCTGCGTTCGCAGAGCGGCGTGATGTGGTCGAAGAACTGCCAGTAGTCCTCGCGGCAGTAACGAATGTTCGGCTGCAGGATCAGGAAGCGGCCATCCGGTCGCAGGATCCGGCGCACCTCGCGCAGCGTCGCCAGGATGTCCTCGCGCGTGAGGTGCTCGAGGAAGTTGCTGGCAAACGCGATGTCGGCGCTGCCCGACGGCAGGTCAATCTGCGCCGTCGACGACGTGATCACCGTGACGTCGGGATTGGCGTGCCGCACCGTGTCCGGGTTCAGGTCGACCGCAAACTTGCGACCGGCCTGGATGTGATTGATGAACTCGCAGTAGCCAGCGCCGATCTCGACGACCGTCGCGGCGGTCGGCACGTGCGCCTGGAAGAAGTCGCGGCACAGCACGTCCCACATCTGTCGCCGGAAGGCGAGCGTGTCGGCGAACCGACGCTGATAGATCTCGCGTACGTCGACGCCACCGGCTGCGCCACTCATCGGGCGGTCGCGACCGGCTGCCAGCGTTCGACGTTCTTGTCGTGGATGTCCTGCAGCAGCGCGCGCGCGTCGTACTGCTGCACCCACGCCGGATAGTGCTGGCGGAACTTCCCGGTATCGCTGACATACCAGATGTGATCGCCGATCCGGTTCTGGTCCTCGTAGGTCCAGTGCAGGGTCCGTCCGGCGATCTCCTCGCACAACGCGATCGCCTCGAGCATCGAGCAGTGCGAGAAGCGCGAGCCGCCGATGTTGTACACCTCACCGGCGCGCGGTGCGTCGACGAAGGCGTGGAAGGCACTGACCAGATCGGCGCTGTGGATGTTGTCGCGGACCTGCTTGCCCTTGTAGCCGAACACGCGATACGGCGTGCCCGTCACCGTGCACTTCATCAGGTAGGCCAGGAACCCGTGCAGCATCGTGCCCGAGTGATGAGGGCCGGTGAGGCAGCCGCCCCGGAACACACCGGTCGGCATGTCGAAGTAGCGGCCGTACTCCTGCACCAGCACGTCGGCGGCGACCTTCGAGGCGCCAAACAACGAGTGCGTCGACTGGTCGATGCTCATCGACTCGTCGATGCCGTCGACGAACGGGTGGGCGGGATCGATCTCCCACCGCGTGTCCTGCTCGATCAGCGGCAGGCGGTTGGGCGTGTCGCCGTAGACCTTGTTGGTCGACGTGAAGATGAACACCGCGTCGGGGCAGTGCGTACGGCACGCCTCGAGCAGGTTCAGCGTGCCCTGCGCGTTGACGCCGAAATCGGTGAACGGCTCGCGCGCCGCCCAGTCGTGCGACGGCTGCGCCGCGGTGTGGATCACCGCGGTGATCGCCGTGCCGTAGTGTTCCAGTACGCCGGCGACCGCGACTGCGTCGCGGATGTCGATCTCGTGATGCCGGTAATGCGGACCGTGACGCCGTTCGAGCTCGGCGCGTTGCCACGCCGTCGAGGCCTCGTCGCCGAAGAATCGGCGGCGCATGTCGTTGTCGAGCCCGACGACGTCGTACCCACGGGCGACGAACGAGTCCACCGCCTCCGAGCCAATCAGTCCCGCTGAACCGGTCACCAGGGCCACAGCCATCGTGACAGTTTAGTCGGTGCGCGCTCGATGGCCCACCTCGACAGGCTACGGTAGAGCCGCGCCGAGACTGGCGCGGCCGCGCGCGAAATCAGTCGATGACGCCGGCGTGGCGCAGCGGCTGTTCGTACGCGATGAGCCAGCCGTGCAGGTCGGCAAGGACGTCGCGCGGCGTCCGCCGGGGCGCCCAGCCGGTCGCCTCGGTGATCCGGCGGTTATCGGTCAGGTAGAGCTTGATGTCGGCCACGCGCGTCTCGGGGGAGGGCGTGATCGTCGTCGAGCGGCCGGTAATCTCCTGGCACAACGCCGTGGTCTCGAGCAGCGAGAGACTGCAGGCTCTGCCACCTCCGACGTTGAAGGTGCGGCCGTCGAGCGTGTCGAGGCGTTCGACCTGCAACTGCACCAGGTCGGCCAGATCGTCGACGTGCAAGAGATCCCTCACCTGTTTGCCGGTGCCGCCCCACCCGTTGTACGTCAGCGGCGCGCCCGACAGGTGGCGACCCATCCACAAGGAGAAGACGCCCTGATCGACCTTGCCCATCTGCCACGGCCCGGCGATGACGCCGCAACGATTGACGATCGCCCGGAGACCGAAAGCGGCCCGGTACTCCGCAATCAGCAGCTCCGATGCGAGCTTGGTGGCGCCGTAGATGGAGCGGACCCCAGCCAGCGGGAAGTCCTCGTCGATGCCGGCGGCGGTGATGCCCGGCATGGTCTGCGCGGCCGCAATCTCGATGCGGGTCGGCGCGTCGTCGGTTGCGATCGTGTTCAGCGCTTCGATCGGGTAGATCCGGCTGGTCGACAGGAACACGACCGCGGCGCCGGCCTTGCGCGCCAGTTCGAGGCAATGGATCGTGCCGCCAAGGTTGGTGTCGACGACGTAGCTGGGGTCGCCGTCGTACCCGGCCAGCACGGAGGGCTCGGCGGAGCACTCGAGCAGCAGGTCGAGTTCGCAGCCGAGCGGCGCGAGATCGGCGGGCGAGCGGATGTCGCCATGCACGAAGGTGATTCCCGCGTCGCGGAGCCGCGCGAGATTCAGTTCACTGCCGCGGCGGCGCAGGTTGTCGAGGGCCGTGACTTGCGCGCCGGGCCAGGCCGTGCGCGCTCGGAGGGCCAGGGCGGAGCCGACGAACCCGGCCCCGCCGGTGACCAGGACGTGGCGCGGCGTCACCGGGCATCCTTGAGGGTCAGGACGAACGCACCGACGGGCAACTGCGCCTGAATCTTCAGCGGCAACCGACGCGCATCGTCGGAGATCCAGATGGCCATGCCGCGGCCGACCGTCTGGCCCTTCGTGTCACGGACGTTGGGCACGATCTTCCACGCCGCCACCGAGCCGACGCCGGTCTGCAGCGTCTCCTTGCCGGCGACATTGGCCTGGACGCGATAGAGGTAGCCGGAATCGGACACCGAGAACGTGCTGCTGGCGCCGGGCGCGAGCGTCATCGTCCGCATCGCCGCGAGGGCCGAGAGCCCGTCGTGCGTCGGACCGCTCAGCGGCTGATCCTGCGTCATCGTCGTCGCCGTACGCATCTGGAACGTGGCCGACTTCTTCGCCTGGTCGAACCGCGTTTCCTTCATGCGCTGGCGGCCATTCTCCTGGCTGAAAACCGACCCTCGCTGCGGGAACAGCGTGTAGGCGTCGACCAGCGAATCGGCCTTGTAGTACACCGCGTAGAGCTTCGACAACAGTGTCGTCGGCCGTCCCTCGGCCACCATGTAATAGGCGGTCGAGCCGAACGACGAGCGCTTGTCGCGCACCATGAGCGTGGCCGAACCGGCGGTCAGGTAATCAGACCATGACACGTCGTACGTGAGCGTCTCGCCGGGTCGGAACGGCACCACCTTCTCCGGGCCGGTCGGCCGGGCCGCCGCTGGGGCGGACGCTGGCGCCGGGCCGCCTTTGGCGGGTGTCGGCGTGCTCGGGCCGGCTTTGGGAGGCGGCCCCACCGGCCCACCCAGGCGCGACGGCAGGCGCTGGGCCGACACCGCAAGAGACCACGAGGTGAGCAGGGCGAGGCTGATGGACAGGCAGGTGCGTGCGGACATCGTAGGGGGTGGACGGCCGGACCATCGCCGTCCTGTCATGAGTATAGACGTCGGTCCGCGGGCGACGGGCGAACCGGTCCCCGTCACTTGAAGCGAAACTCGGCGGCGTGTAGCGTGAGCCACGTCGATGCCGCTCACGCCCGCCCGTCCCGTTCACGATCTCGCGCCAGTGGTCGAGGCGTTCCGCCGCCAGCACGTCCTGGTGATCGGCGACCTGATGCTCGACGAGTACATCGACGGCAGCTGTGACCGCGTGTCGCCCGAAGCCCCGGTGCCGGTGGTGCAGGTGCACGGCGCGCGGCTCCGGCTCGGCGGCGCTGGCAACACCGCGGCGAACGTCGCCACGCTCGGCGGGCGCTGCACGCTGGCGGGGCGGCTCGGGCGCGACGAGGCCGGCAGCGCCATTCGCCGGCTGGCGGGCGAGTTCGGCGTGACGCTCCGCGCGGCCGACGATCTGCCGTCGACCACCCGCAAGGTGCGCATCGTCGGTGAGCGACAGCAGGTCGTGCGGCTCGACTACGAGTCGGAGGCGCCGGTCGAATCGACGCTGGCCGCCGACGCACGTGCGGCGCTCGAGGGCGTCGACGTGGTGGTGGTTTCGGACTACGCACGCGGCGCCATCACTCCCGACGTGTACGCCGCCGTGCTGGCGCAAGCCAGGGCCACTGGCGTGCCCGTCATCGTCGACCCGCGGCCGCAGCATCGCGACCTCTACCGCGGCTGCACGTACATCACGCCGAACTGGAAGGAGGCGCTGGCACTGCTCGGCGAGGCGCCCGTGGCGTATACGCCGGAGCGCGCGCTGCACGTGGCGACGATGCTGGCCGAGCGCTTCGAGACGACGGCGATTCTGACGCTGGGGGGACGCGGCGTGCTGGTCGCGCCGCGTGATGGAAGTGCGGCGTTCCAGGTGTCGGCGGCAGCCCGGGAAGTGTTCGACGTCAGCGGCGCCGGCGATACGGTCGTCGCCGCCCTGGCGCTGGCGATTGCGGCGGGCGCCGACCTCGTTGATGCCGTGCATGTCGCCACCCGCGCGGCCGGACTGGTGGTCGGCAAGCTGGGGACGGCGACGGTCTCGGCAGACGAGTTGCTCGCCGATGCCAGCGGTCGCCTGATCGCGCGTCAGGAACTGGCAGCCGTGGGGCAGCGCGCCCGAGCCGCCGGGCAGTCGGTCGTGTCGATCAACGGGTCCTTCGACCTGCTGCACGCCGGCCACCTGACGATTCTCGAGGCCGCCCGCGCGCAGGGCGACGTGCTGGTGGTCGGGCTGAACAGCGACAGCTCGGTGCGCGGCTACAAGGGACCTCACCGTCCGATCGTGTCGCAGGCCGATCGGGCCCGCCTGCTCCTCGCGTTGCGCGTCGTCGACTTCGTGCACGTGTTCGACGAAGCCGATCCCATCGCCTTTCTCGAGGCGTTGCGTCCCGACGTGCACGTCAACGGCGCGGAGTACGGCGAGCACTGCATCGAAGCGCCGGCGGTGGCGGCGATGGGCGCGCGCCTGCATCTGGTGCCGCGCGTGCCGGGGCTGTCGACGTCGGACCTCGCGCGTCGCCTCGCGAATCCGCGCCAGGACGATGCAGGCCGCCCGTAGTCTGAAGCCCGCCCGTCGCCTCCAACCGGACGTACCCGTCAGACTTTGTCCGACGGGTAAGCCCTTCGCGTTGGCCGGACAAAGTCCGGCCGCTACACCTCACGAGGGGATTTCACCCATCGCACGGTAGGGGCGCTTCTCCGAGGCGCCCGACCCTACGCCTTGCGGGCGATGACGGCGTAGTCCAGGTGCGTGAACAGCAGGC
>DATJTM010000477.1:0-2656 GCA_035503395.1 Luteitalea sp. | reverse complement strand
GGACGAGGATCGCGTCGTGGGACAGGTCCAGCAGATCGACGTACAGCGATGCGGGAAGCGGCGCCACGGTGGCCGGTTCGCCACCGACGACCGGGTCGGGCATGCGCAGACTATACGCCTGTGCTTGGAGGATGGGCTTGCTGGTTGGCGCGACGACCGGGCAGCACGGCCAGCACCAGCGCCGCGCCGGCACACAGGGTCATGGCCATCGCCATCGGCCGGGGCGTGCCGTCGAACGCCATCGCGATGCCGAGCGTGGCCAGGCCGGACATGCCGTATTGCAGGCACCCGAGCAGGGCCGACGCGGTGCCAGCATCCCGGTCGAAGGGCGCCAGTGCCAGCGCCGTCGTGTTCGGCAGGATGAACCCGAGCAGCATGATGGCCAGCAGCACGGGCCCGCCCAGCGTGACGAGGCTCGGCGAGACGAACGAGGCCGCCACCGCGAGCGCCGCCGTCGCTATCACCTGCAACCCCAACGCGCCGCGAAGGACCTGGGCCGTCTCCGCCCGGCGCAGGAGAGCGCGATTCAGTTGCGACGCGCCAATCAGCCCCGCCGCGTTGACGCCGAAGACGCCGGCGAAGGCTGCGGGCGTGAGGTCAAGCGTCTCGATGTAGAGGAACGGCGCGCCGGCGATGTAGGCAAACAGCACGCACTGGCCGAGTCCGCCGGCGACTGCGAAGCGACGGAAACGCCCGTCGCGCGCGACCCGTCCGAAGGCCGCCACCACGCCGGCCGGCGTCAGCGTCGTTGCGCGGCTTTCAGGTGCCGTGTCGGGCAGCGCTCGCAGGACGGCAATCCAGGTGACTGCCCCGAACACCACCAGCACGCCGAAGATGGCGCGCCAGCCGGCGACCGTGAGGAGCCAGCCACCCACCAGCGGCGCCAGGATCGGCGCCACGCCCATCACCAGCAGCAGCGACGACAGGACGCGCGCCTGTTCGCGCGGTCCGAACACGTCGCGCACCACGGCCCGGGCCATGACGACGCCGGCGCAGCCGCCGAGCGCCTGCAGCCCGCGCCAGAACACCAGCTGCCCGATCGACCCGGCCAGGGCACACCCGATGGAGGCCGCCGTATACAGCGCCAGCCCCGCCAGCAGCGGTCGGCGGCGGCCGACGCGGTCGGAGACGGGCCCGTACACGAGCTGTCCGAGCGCGAGACCAATGAAGAACACCGAGAGCGTCCGCTGCACCGCCGCCGCGTCGGTACCGAGCGCCTGCGTCAGGACCGGGAACGATGGCAGGTACATGTCGATCGACATCGGGGCGATCGCCGTCAGGCTGCCCAGCAGCACGATCAGTCCGGTCGGCTCCCGCTCTGCCATCAGGGGATTATCAGGGACGGGAACAGCATCACGGGACGGCCTTCGTCATTCGGCCTTCGGCCGTCGGAATCCCTCGCCCCACGACGGTTCGCTACCCGTCGGACCGGTCTTCACGATGATGCGTCGCCCTCGGACCGCCACCCCTCCCGTAGGCGTCGAGCTTCAGCTCGACGCGCGGGCATCGCTGACCGGCGACCTGAAGGTCGACCGCGACGCGGTGTAGCCGTCGGACTTTGTCCGACGGTCAGTCGTGTCCCGCCGGCCGGACAGAGTCCGGCCGCTATACCTGTCGAGGGTGCGTCCTGTCGTCGCTGATGAACTCCAGACGTCGGGCTGCCGTCAAAGGGCCTGACACGTTCCTGGAGGAGCCCTCATGTCCGTCCGCCTGTCCTCGGCCGTTGCCGCCGCCCTGCTCGTCGCCGTCCCCGCACTGGTCGCGGCGCAGCCGCTCACGTTCGAGAAGTCCCTGAACGTCGGCGCCAGCCCCTCGCTCGACGTCTCCACCGGCAGTGGCAGCGTCACGGTGCAGTCGGCCAGCGGTAACACCATCCGGGTCAAGGGCACCGTCGAGATCCGCCGAGGCTCGAACGTGCCGTCGAATGCGATGGAACTGGCCCGCCAGCTGGTGGCCAGCCCGCCGATCACACAGGCGGGCGACGTCGTGACCGTCGGCAAGAACCTCGACGAAGCGACTCGCCGTGCGGTCTCGGTGTCGTACGTCGTCACGGTTCCGGCGGCGACCACGGTGGCGGCCAACTCGGGCTCCGGCTCGGTGACGGTCACCGGCGTCAACGGCGCGGTGAAGGCCAACAGCGGGTCGGGCGACGTGCTCGCCAGCGCCATCGGCGGCGACGTCGATCTCCGCACCGGCTCGGGCGACATCAGCCTCAAGGACGGCAAGAAGGCGGCGACGCTCTCGACCGGCAGCGGCAGCATCGAGGCCGCCCTCACGGGCCAGGGCGACGTGAAGGCGAACACCGGCAGCGGCGACATCCGCCTGACCGGCGTCGTCGGTCTGCTGACGGCCTCGACCGGCAGCGGCAGCATCGGCGTCAACGGCAAGCCGACCGGCGACTGGCGCGTGTCGGCCGCGTCGGGCGACGTCACCGTGGCAGTGCCGGACGGACAGGGATTCACGCTGGACGCGAGCACCGCGTCGGGCAGCTTCGACATCGCCTCGCCGCTGACCGTCCAGGGCCGCGTCGAGCGTCGTCGCGTGCAGGGGACCGTGCGTGGTGGTGGGCCGACGCTGCGCCTCAGCACGGCGAGCGGCGACATCGCCGTGCGGTAACGCGAAACACCTTGCGTAGGCGTCGAGCTTCAGCTCGACG
>DATJTM010000476.1:0-13129 GCA_035503395.1 Luteitalea sp. | reverse complement strand
GCAGGCACCCGACCGCACCGCGTACATACCCGCCGAAGACCTGCGCCGGGCACCCCAGCTCGAGATGCACACGCGCGGCGGCTAGACGCGGCGTTGGCGCGTCGCAGCCGGTTACGTCCGATCGAGCAGGCTGATGGCGCGCAGATCGCTGGTGGTGCGCCAGCTGGCAATGCCCAGCGGCCGACACGGATTCATCTCGATCCGCACGTCGATCTGCCGGCCCGCCAGCGTCGCCTCGGCCACCACCGCATCGTCGATCAGCCCCTGCATCCGCGTCGGCGTCACGTCCACCGCCACGCGGTACCAGCGCTCGTCGTCGAGCTTGATGCTGCGGCTGGTCTCGTTCTCCGACGCATCGAGGCCATCGAGGCTCGAAAACCCGACCACCGGGCCGCCCCAGCCCCCGACGATGAACGTGCAGTGGCTGCCGGCGACCGGGAACGTCACCGCCGCGAAGAAGTCGGTGCCGTCCATCCGCCTCGCCTCGAACGACAACCGATAGTTCGAGCCGGGCAGTGCGCCCGTCCAGACGATACCGGTCAGGTCGTTGCCACGTTCGAGACGGATGGCGCCGTCGGCGATCGCCACTTCCCCTTCGCCCCCGAAGTTGACCGACTTCCAGCCGCCCAGGGTCTTGCCGTCGAAGAGCGAACGGGGGCCGTCGGCCCTCACCCGCCGAACGGCCATCAGTCCCGGCGCCACGGTGAGCGCGGCGAGCGCCTGACGTCGCGACCAGCCTGCTCGCGGAGTGTTCAGCCGGTCGGACGCGGTCGTTGAGAAGAGAAAGCGAGGCACGTCGCCTCTCAGCCTACAGGAGTTCGTTGCGTGAAGAAGATCGTCTTCGGGTGCGGCCTCGTCGTACTCGTCCTTGCCGTGCTCGGCGGCGCCAGCATGTACTTCTTCGTCTACCGCCCGGCGAAAGCCTTCGTGACGTCGATGGCGCAGCTCGGCGAAGTCGTCGATCTGGACAAGCAGGTCTCCAACCGGCAGGCGTTCACGGCCCCGGGTGACGGCACCCTCAGCGCCACGCAGGTGCAGCGGTTCGTCGCCGTGCAGCAGACGATCGACAGCCGGCTCGGCGCCCGCGCCAAGGAGTTCGAGACCAAGTACAAGGCGATGAGCGAGCGCGAGCAACCCGGCAGCATCACCGAGGTCGTCGGCGCCTATCGCGACCTCTTCGGGATCATCGCCGAGGCCAAGCGCGCCCAGGTCGACGCACTGAACGCACAGCGGTTCTCCGTCGATGAATACGGGTGGGTGAAACACCGCTTCTACGAGGCGGCTGGCGTGGCGCTGACTGGCGTCGACTTCCGCGAACTTGCCGAGCAGATGAAGGAAGGCAACTTCGGCGCACTGCAGAAGAAGGACGACACGACGACGATGACGACCGACACGCCGGGCGTGGGCATCCCCGACGCCAATCGCACGCTGGTCGCGCCGTACAAGGAGAAGCTGAACGCCTGGATGGTCTACGGCGCGTTCGGCCTCTGACACGCGAATTCGGCCGGGACGCCTCGCCGAGGCGTCCTCCCGATCCGTCCGTCAGTGCGTGTCGCGCGGCAACTGCAGCCCGAGCCGCTCCACCAGCTGCTCGACCTCGAAGCGCAGGAACGCGAACGACGGAATCACGAACAGCTGCGACTGCATGCGCGACGGATCGTAGTCGGTGGCAATGACCTCCTCGGTCTTCCACCGACGCCGCTCCACATCGTCGGACAGCGCGAAGGGAATCTCGCTCGTCGACGACAGGATGCCGGCGCCAAAGACGCGCGTCTCGCCGTCTTCCTGAATCAGCCCGAACTCGATGCTGAACCAGCTCAGTCGCTTGAGCGCGAGCACCTGCTCACCGCTCGTGGCGGCCATCGCGGCCTGCCCGATGCGCGTCAGCAGCGCCGCGTAATCGTGGTTCATCAGCGGCGGTACGTGCCCCAGACAGTCGTGAATCATGTCGGGCTCCGGCGTGAACTCGGGATGCGAGCCGTGCCGGATGAACTGCGTGACCGGGAATCCCCGCTCGGCGATGTAGCCGTAGAAGGTGCGGTAGGCGATCGGCCCTTCGGCCGGCACCAGGTGCATGCCGCTTTCCGCCTCGATGCGCCGACTCAGGTCGCGCAGTTGGGGAATCTCGTCGGCCGAGATGCCGAGGGCGCGCTTGGCATCGAGGTAAATCGCGCTGGCGAAGCGCTGATGGAGGGCATCGAGCTTCGGGCTCACCTCACGCCAGATGCGCGTTTCCTCCGGCCGGTACTGAATCAGCGGCGGTCCGAGCCGCTCGAGCCGATGGGTCCGGCACTGGTCGAAGAGTTCGCGCCGCCGCGCGACGTACGCCTCGTCGCCGAGGCCGGGATGCCCCGGCTCCAGCTCGAGGGTGCTCGGGTCTGGCGGCGCGATCATGGCGTCGGCGGGAATCTCGACGCCGTATTCGACGATGGTTTCCTTCATGGCGGGCACCCACTGCGACATTAACGTCGCTAATGTTTTCAGAAGCTACGAGCAGCATAGCCTCCACCCGTCCGCTTCGCAATGAGCGCTACCGTTCGCTCAACTACCCCGCGCCGCCGACTGTCGAGCTAAAGCTCGACAGCTATGTCGAGGCGGTTGGAACCTCACCGGAAGTGGCCGTCGCACTTCTTCCCCTGGACGTAGCCGTCGAACTTCAGTTCGACGGCCGGTGCTGCACGCGCTGAGTGTCGAGCTGAAGCTCGACACCTACGAGTGGGTCGTTGTCCCGCCTTTGACGCCTTCGCGCTTCTCCCAACCTTCCGAGAACAGATTGAAATGGGTGGTGCCGCAGGGATGCGCGGCGCACACGGCTTCGTCGAGTTCCACGCCGAGTCCGGGCGCCGTGGGCAGCGCGAAATACCCGTCGACCACCGCCGGGGCACCGGGCGCCGTGTCCTTCACCCACGGGTCCGCGAAGTCGTTGAAGTACTCCTGGATGCGGAAGTTCGTGGTGCACGCCGCGAGGTGCAGGTTGGCGGCCGTCGAGATTTGGCCGCCCACGTTGTGTGGCGCGACGGTCACGTAGTGCACGTCGGCCTGGGCCGCGAGCTTCTTGCTCTCGAGGAGGCCACCGATGTGCGTGATGTCGGACTGGATGACGTCGGCGGCGCGGAGTTCGAACAACTCACGGAACTCGTGGCGCGCGTGGATGCGTTCACCCGTGGCAATCGTCACGCCTGGCAGCTGCTCGCGCACGCTGCGCAGCGCCGCGAGGTTCTCCGGCGGCACCGGCTCTTCGATCCATCCGAGGCCGTAGGGTTCGAGCAGACGGGCGATCTGCACGGCCTGCACCGGTGAGAAGCGCCCATGCATCTCCAGCAGGATCTCGACGTCGGGGCCGATGGCGTCGCGAACCGCCTCGACGAGCGCCACCACGCGCCGCCGCTCGGCGACGTCGAGTTCGTAGTAGCCCGGTCCGAACGGATCGAACTTGAGCGCCGTGTAGCCGCGTGCGACCACGGCCGTGGCCGCCGCATGGAACTGCTCCGGTGTCCGCTCGACGCGGTACCACCCGTTGGCGTAGGCCCGGATGCGATCACGCACCTGCCCGCCGAGCAGGCGATACACGGGCTGCTGGAGCGCCTTGCCGACGATGTCCCAGCACGCCATCTCGAAGAGCGCGATGCCGGAGCTCATGATCTCGCCGGGCCGCGAGTAGTCGTCGCGCCGCATGCGCATCACCAACGACTCGATGTCGAACGGGTCGCGGCCGACGATGTGGCGTTTGGCAGCCTGCGCGTACGCCTCGAGTGCGTGCGGGTGATTGGGGATGCGCGACTCCCCCAGCCCGGTCAGGCCGCTGTCGGTATGAACGCGACAGATGGTGAAGTTCCGCCACTCGGTGCCGACCAGGAAGGTCTCGATCTCGGTGATACGCACGCGTCAGGACTCCGCGGGAATGCCGGGTGCGCCAGGCACCCCGACTGGGGACATGACCGGCGCTGCCGCGCCGGTGCCGGTGACGTGGCGCTGCAACAGTGCGAGCCCCAGTTCGGCCCGTCGCACGCGTTCGCGCGCCATGTTGATCGCCATCGTCTCGAGATGCAGGCCGGACGGATAGATGTCCGGTGCATTGCGTAAGCCGAACTTGACGTAGACAGGCGACACGGCGTCGATGAGCGCCGGGATCTCGTAGTGACGCACGAAGCCGCCGAAGCCGTCGGGCACCTCCACGTAGACGTCGAGCGGCACGTCGCAGTGCTGTCGGATGGCCGCCAGGTGGGCCAGCGACAGGTCGGTCGGCACGTTGATCGTCGTGGCGCCCTCGTCGGCCAGGACCGCCACGGCCAGCGGATTGGCCGCGGCCAGCTGCACGCTGATCTTGACGACGAGATCCGCAGGCAGATGACCCGCCTGTTTCGCCAGGTCGAGGATGCGCAGCAGCCCGAGATCGGCAATCAGCACGCTGCGCACGCCGAGCGCCGCGGCCCGCAGCACATCGTCGAGCGCATGGCGGACCTGGTCCTGCCCGCGCAGCTGTGCGCCGAGCGTCCGGCCGGCCGGCGACACCACGGTGGCGCCGGTGTCCCATCCCGCCCGCGGCCCCACGAAGAGCGAGAGTTCCACGTGCGCGTGCCGACACCGATCGCACATCTCGCGAATCTCGGCATCGGTGAGCAGCATGATGCCGGAGCCCTGCGAGACGCGGTGGATCGGCACGTGGCGTGTGGACGCTTCCTCGAGCACCGCGGCCAGGACGCGCGGCCCTTCGACGCTCGGGATCTCGATCCGATACTGCCCACCATCGGCGAAGCGGTGTGGAGACGAAGGCAGTGCATGCGCGTCGCCCTCGGGCAGCGACAGCGCCTGCAGCACTCGAGCCGCGGTCATGTTCTCAGTCATGTTCACAAGTCAGAAGTCGAAGGGTCGAAGTCAGAAGTACGGCAGTCGGCAGTCGGCCGTCGGCAGTCGGCAGTCGGCGGGTCGGCACGTCGGCAGTCGGCAGTCGGGCGGTCGGCTGTCGGCCGGCCGCAGTCGGGGCGAACCACGACTACACAGGTAGGGCCGCTCGTCCCAAGCCGGCCCACGGGATTCACATACCCTCCCGGCCGTCGGCAGTCGGCGAGTCGGCCGTCGTTTAAGGCCGCGCCCACGTTGCCGTGGCGCGAAGCGCGACGCGCGATTGGCCCTCGTGACACCGTCACCGACCGGGCTCCAGCAGCACCTTGATCGCTGGTTCGACGCGCGTCTCGAGCAACGCGAGGGCATCGGCGGCGCGCGACAAGGGAAAGCGATGGGTGACCAATGGCGACGGGTCGAGGTGGCCTTCGTCGATCAGCGCGACGGCGCGCGCGAAGACCGCGGACGGATACGCGAAGACGGCCTCGACCCTGGCGTCGCGAAAGACGAGCGGGTCGAACGTGAACGGCGCGGTGCGATCGGTGCCGGTGATGCCGAGCACCGTGAGACGGCCCCCGCGCCCCAGCATCTCCGTGGCCGCCACCTGCGCCAGCGGATGACCGGCGGCCTCGATGACGACGTCGGGGGCGGCTCCGAGTGTGTCGGTCACGGCGCCAGCCAGCGCCGCGGCGGGCGCTGCCACCGTGTCGGTCGCGCCCAGTGCGCGTGCCGTCGCGAGCGTGGTGTCGCGCACGTCGGCCACCACGAGACGCGCCGGACGTTGCAATGCCGCGCAGGCCGCGACGAGCAGCCCGATCGGCCCGGCACCGATGACCGCAACGGTGTCGCGCTCGGTGATCTGACTGCGTTCGACCGCGTGCAATGCGCACGCGGTTGGCTCGGCGAGCGCGGCGCGCCCGGCCTCGGCCTGTCGCACGGCGTGACAGAGATCGGCGCGGGCCGCCACGTATTCACGGTAGCCGCCGTCACGCGTGAAGCCGTATTCGTCGTAGTGGGCGCACAGATGGGTGCGCCCCGCCCGGCACGGCATGCACGCACCGCAGTAGTGATGCCCCTCGACGGCGACGCGCGTGCCGACCGGCAGGTCCGGCCGCGCCTCGTTCGCATTGACGATGATGCCGGCCCACTCGTGTCCGGGCACGACCGGAAAGCGGCAGAAGGCAGGGTCGCGCGTGCCGCGCACGAGTTCGAGATCGGAGCCGCAGATGCCGACGGCTTCGACCTGCACGAGGACCTCTCCCATCCCGGGCTTGGGGACGGGTGTCTCGATCAGCGCGAAGTCATCCGGCCGCTCGACGCGAAAGGCACGCATCGAGGGGATTATTCATCAGGAGGCACGGAGACAGGAGAACAGGAAGACAGGAGGCAGGACGGCAGTCGGCGGGTCGGCAGTCGGCAGTGGCGCCGCGACAGGTTGCCGAGCGGCAGTCGGCAGTGGCGCCGCGACAGTCGGCAGTCGGCAGTCGGCAGTATGGATTCGCGCTGGTGTAGCGGTGGCCCGACGCCTTGCAGTTCTGAAGGTAGGGCCGCTTGTCCCAAGCCGGCCCTCCGAATCGTTCGCGACTCAGCGTGAGGCGGTCGTCGCGACGGGGGCGTGATACAGCTTCTCGCCCGCGGCGATCGCGACCCTGAACACGTTCTCGGCCGGCGGCGTCGGGCACGTCGTGTACGGGTTGTAGGCGCACGGCGGGTTGTAGGCGCGGTTGAAGTCGAGGTCGTAGGTGCCATCGGGCCGCGGCTCGGCGTAGAGGAAGCGCGTGCCGTACGTCTGGCGGCCGACCGTGGCGTCGCGGAAGATCAGCTGCAGCCGTCCGCGCGACGCGGTGAATGCCAGGGCCTTCAGCGGCGTGCCGCCATACGTGAACTCGAGGACGCCCGGAGCCGTGTACGGCTCGGTGTCGCCCAGGATGTTGGTCACGGCAACGTTGCGCGGCGCGTCGAAGCGGCGCAGCGTGGCGGTCACGTGGGCCGCCTCGGTCGGCGCGAACCAGCGCGTGCCCTGGAAGCCGACGCGGAGCGGCGACTCCGGATCGCGCACGCGCAGCGCGAGACGATCCCCGCTCTCGTGCAGGTGGAACTCGACCCGTCCGACGCGGATGCGATCGGCCGGCGTCGGCGCCTGGCCAGGACCATTGCGACGGGTCTTGTGGAGCGCGACCTTCAGCGGCGCCGGCTGACCATTCACCAGCGCCGTCACGCCGGGCTTGAGGTGCAGGGTGGTCCCCCTGGCGGTCACGACGAGGCGCCCCACCTCGAGCGGCGCGTGGCCGGCCGGCAGCGCGATGTCGCTGCTCGCCAGGCTGCCGATGGTGTGAACACCCGGCGGCAGGAACTCGAGTCCCGCGACGCTCAGCCATCCGTATTCGGTTCGCAGGTCGGCCTCGTACTTCTGGCGCCACGTGTCGGTGTCGACCTTGGCCACTGTGGCCGCGGGTGTCGCCGTCTGGGCAGCGGCATTGACGGGGATGGACAGCACGGACACGGCTGCCAACGACGGAATGACGGCAAACTTCACGAAAGCACGCATGGAGGACATCCACGGCACCGCCCGCGACCGGACCGGTCGCACAGGCGCGCCAACGCCCGATCCGCAGATCGGGTCACGAAGACTGAACTGGAAAAAGACTCCGGCCTCTTGGCCGGCAGCCGCTACGGACGAGCAGCTGGGATCAACAACAACAACAGGCGCAGCGCCGGGCGGCACTGGGCATCGGCATCGACGGCGCACGAAGCGAGAGCGTCGAGGTCATACACCTACGGTAGCGCGCGTCGCCCGCCGTCACAAGCCGTATGACGGAGAGACCGCCGTTCACCCGACGCGCCGTCGGCGTTGAAGACAGTGGAGTGACGCCGCGCCTGCGGCGTCCGGAGTCCGCCATGTCACCCGTCCTCAGCCGCCGCGCCGCTCTGGCGCTGACCCTGCAAGCCCTGGTCGCCCGTTCCGTGCATGCCCGCGTGGGTCCCGTGCCCTTCAACGTCGGCCGCAAGCCGATGCCGACCTCCGAAGCGCCTGCCGATCTCCTCCCCGCCCGCGTCGGCGAGTTCCGCCGCGATGCCTTGCCGTCGTCGACGGCAAAGGTGCCGAGCGACGAGGAGTTGTACGTGACTTACCGAAGGGGACCGGACTCGGTCAGTGTCGGCGTCAGCCTGCCGGGAAGCGCAGACGATGCGCGTGCCGCCGTGGAGACCGCCGCCACCGAAACGCGCGACGAACTGCGCCGGACCGGACGACGCGACGAACTGCCGCGGTTGATGCAGGACCTGAAGGGCGACCCGGCCTTCGTCGCCGCCAGCGACTTCATGGCGTGGACGCGCGGCCGCTACTTCTTCGCGGCCAAGGCGAACAACCCGCGCGCACTCGCCGGCTTCATGCAGGCGTTTCCCTACTGATCCGTCATTGGCTGTGTAGCCGTCGGACTCTGTCCGACGGTCAGTGCTGTGAGTCGGCCGGACGACGTCCGGGCGCCACACCGGGGCCTGCAATCAGGCGTGCGACCCGGACCGCTCCGCGCGACGCTTGTCGACGATGATCAACGCCTCGTGCACAGTCCGGGCCTCGATCGCGAAATGCGTCGAGAGCGCGGCTGCAAGTGCCTCGAGGTCGGTGGGCAGCGAATGCGCGGTCCGCTCGCCGTCCCGAAAACACTCCAGCACCCATGGCGGTTCGCTGCTTGCGAAGCGCCACTGATCGCCGTCGATGATCTTCTTGATGATCACGCGGTCGAGGAACAAGCCGCTCGGACCGTAGTCGGCCCTTGTGGCTGCCTGGTAGGTACGCGGTGATACGGGACGGTCCACCAGCTCGAACGCCAGCGGATGGGGATGCGGGTGCTGGTGAATCGCAATGCGCTCGCTGCTCAGACGTGATGCCGTCAGCTGCCCCCATGGCGTCGTCACGCGCCGGTCGCCGCCATCGTCGGGTAGCGGCACGGCGGCAAGGAGCGGGAAGCCAGCGTCGACGACGTAGCGGACGCTTTCGCACTCGACGAGCAGCGCGGTGTGCGACGCGGCGTGCGGCGGCCGATCGTTCAGGGTGAAGGTGCTGGGGATACCGACGGCGGCGAGCAGCGCCGCGAGCGCGGCATTGCTTTCGAAGCAGGTACCGCCGCAGCCGCGATGCCTTGCATCGAACCAGAACGCCGACGGCTGCTGCACGCAGTCCGCCGCATTCTGCGCCCGGGCGCGGCGCACGATGCGCGACGCGCTCTCCCAGGGAACCCGCTGACCATACGCCGCGAGGAGCGCGTCGAGCCACACCTGCGACGGTTCGGGCGACGGCACGCCGAGCCACGCGACGATGTCGCGCGCCTCTGCGGAGGTCAGGGAAGACATCAGGAGCTCAGGAGACGAGGAGCCCAGGAGTCAGGAGTTCCACCTCCTGCCTCCTGTTGTCCTGCGCTCCTGGGGTGCCTACTTCCCGGGTTGCGGGACGTAGCGCAGGTACGGCTTCTCGGCGCGCCAGCCGTTCGGGTAGATCCCCTTGGCCTCATCGTCGGAGACGGCCGGGACGATGATGACTTCCTGTCCCTGCTGCCAGTCGGCCGGGGTGGCGACGCGGTGCTTCGCGGTGAGCTGCAGCGAGTCGATGATGCGCAGGATCTCCGCGAAGTTGCGGCCGGCGGTCATCGGGTACGAGAGCAGCAACTTGATCTTCTTGTCCGGCCCCACCACGTAGACGTTGCGGACGGTGGCGTTGTCGGCGGCGGTGCGCCCCTCGCACGACTCACCGGCATCGGCCGGGAGCATCCCGTACAGCTTGGAGACCTTGAGCTCGGGGTCGCCGATCATCGGGAAGTCGGGCTCGGCGCCCTGCGTTTCGGCGATGTCCTTGGCCCAGAGCGCGTGGCGGTCGACGGGGTCGACGCTCAGGCCGAGCACCTTGACGTTGCGCTTCGCGAACTCGTCCTTCAGCTTGGCGACGGCGCCGAGCTCGGTCGTGCAGACCGGCGTGAAATCCTTCGGGTGCGAAAACAGGACACCCCACGCATCACCGAGCCACTCGTGAAAGCGGATCGGGCCTTGGGTGGTGTTGGCTTCGAAATCCGGCGCATTGCTGTTGATTGCCAGCGGACCTGACATGACGGGCACTCCTCCTCCCCCGTGCGCCGACATTCGGGACGGGACGGGTTCGGATTCTGTGGCGTGCCCGGGATCGAGTCAATGTCTGAGGGTGACATGCGCATCCCCGGAGCCGGGAACCGGGCCCAGGAGAAACGCGCGGGCGCCAGGATTCGAAGTAGGGACCGCTCTCCGAACGGTCCATGGCTGCCACGCCGCAGTCATGGACAGTCGGGACGCTATCCCTACCTCACCACGGGTACGCCGACGTCGGTGCCGTACCGGCGGAACTCGTCGTAGGTCGCTTCACCGGCGACGTACGTCTCGTCTCCCTCGCGCCAATAGCTCTCGAGGAGGCGGACCGGTACCGGCAGGGCCACACCCGCCACTCGCGCGAAATGCACCACCAGTCGAGGCTCAAGCCGGTGGGCCCTGGGTTCGATCGCCGCGCGCACGATGTCGCCGGTGAGTGGGTCCACGGCGACTGACCCTCTCAGCACGACGTCGTAGCCACGCGTGCCACGGATGGTGCGCGAGTCGCCGCGCTCCTCGAACGTCAGCAGGCGCACCGACGCGCCTCCGACCGTCGCGTGGCCCCGGTCCCGGAAGCGGAACCGCTCGCGACGCGTCGGGTGAATCACGATGAGCGGAAAGGTGGGGATGTTGATGTTGCGGACGAACCGGCCCAGGTTGTAGCGGGCACTCTCGTCGGCGATCACTGCCGGCGCCGGCGTACCAGCCTGCGGTCCACCGAACAGCCGGGCGAGCCGATCCTCGCGGTCGGCGAGCGGTTGGTCATCGACGGCGAGCACGTCGCGATGCAGCTGCCACGGCGTCGCCGCCTCGTGTACCAGCAGCAGCGACGACAGCAGCCGACGCTCCTCGAGCACCTGACCTGTCAGTGCATCGGCGTCCAGCGACGGCCGTCCGCGCGTCGCGCGAATCGTCTGCACGTAGCGCTCACGCGCGACGATGCCCTGCAGCTCGTGACCGAACCGCTCGGCATACTGCGCGAGCCGATCGACGACGGAGTCCCGCGAGAGCGGTGCCTGCGCTGACGGGGCCGGCGCGCAGAGCCACGAGGCGAGCAACGCCACGATCAGGGCAGAAACACCTCGGGCGCGATGAGCAGGTGCTCGCCGCGCCCGGGGGGAACAGCGAAATTTCATAATTTCAGGCGTTCACAATTTCACGCACACTGCCAACCTTCGAAGCCTGACGGTGGTGGTGAAATTCTGCAATCCTGAAATTCTGAAGTTCCCTAATTGACCGTCGGCTCCGGTTCCGGCTTCGGCGTCGACTTCTTCAGGCCCTGGATCTGCAGGCCCGTCGCGATCTCGGGCGCCGCTTCCTTCAGCACGTGCTGGCGGTACAGCGCCGCCATGCGGTCGTGCTCGGCCTTCTTCTTCGACTCCTCACGGGCGCGGAGCTTCTCTTCGCGCGCGTTGCGGGCCACGCCGGCCTCGTCGAGGTCGGTCTGGCGGCCCTTGGCGACGGCTTCGGCATCGAGCACCAGCGTGTGACCGCCGGTCCCGAGCTCCACCTTCTTGCCACCGGCGAAGATCTCGTGACGGCCGTGCTCCTCGTACCACTTGGTGAGGGTGGCCGTCATGTGCATCTTCTCGATGATGTTCCGCCAGCCGATGCCCGTGTTGTACGCGCAGAAGCTGATCTCGCCCTGCTGCGTCGCATACGGGATGATGCAGCGCTCGGTGCGGCGGAAGTCGTAGTTGAACAGGTCCTGGAACCACATTCCGGCGATGAACAGGAAGTTCCAGCGGTCGGCGCGGCGCAACTCGATGTCCTCGAGCGTGCGCTTGCCGTCGACCCGACCGTATTCCTTCTTGGTCGCCCCGAACGTCTTGTCGAACTTCTTCAGCAGGTCCGACAGCTTGAAGTGCGTCGGCGCCTTGAACGGGTCGTAGTTCTTGGCGAGCGCGAGCGCCAGGCCGAGCAACGACAGCTTCTTGCCGCGGGCCGCGTCGTTGACCCGCTGCAGGTCCTTGGCGAGCTGCTTGCCCTCGAGGAACGCGGTGACCGGAACGGCCTCCTTCGTCTCCTTGTCGACCATCACCGCCATGCCGATGCCGCAGTTGGGGTGGCAGCCGCAGGCCAGGTTGCCCCAGTCCTGCTGCGGCCCCTTCACGAGGTCGGCCCAGTCGGTGAACGTCCCCATGAACGAGATCGGGAACCAGTCGCGCGTCGGCTCGCCGATGCTGACCTGATCCTTCACGTCGTGCGCCAGGTGCGACAGCGTGTAGCGCTGTGCGGCGCGGCGCTCGTCGGTGACTTCCTCGTCGCGGCCCGTGAACGACACCGGCTGGAACGAGAGGAACGAGATCTTGCGCGGGTTGTCGAGCGCGAACCGGATGATCCGGCCGACCTGCTCGTTGTTCACGCCGTTGACGATCGTCGTGACCGGGACGATGTCGACGCCGTTGGCCCACAGGTTCTCGATCGCGCGCAGCTTCACGTCGAACAGGTTGCCGACGAGGCGGTGCGAGTTGGCCGCGTTGCCGATGCCGTCAAACTGCAGGTAGGCGTACCGGAGACCGGCCTCGGCCGCCGCCCGCGCGAACTCCGGGCTCTTGGCGAACTCGATGCCGTTGGTCGCCGCCTGCACCGAGTTGTAGCCGACCTTCTTCGCGTAACGGACCGCGTCGAGGAAGTACGGCGACAGCGTCGGCTCACCACCCGAGAACTGCACCGACATCTGCCGGCGGGGCTTGATGGTGATGGCGTTGTCGAGCAGCGTCTTGATGTCTTCCCAGCTCAACTCGTGGACGAAGCCAACCTGGTTGGCGTCCATGAAGCAGGGGTCGCACATCATGTTGCAGCGGTTGGTCAGGTCGATCGTCAGCACCGCGCCGCGACCGTACTTGATCGTGCTGCTGCCGTGGTTGTGCAGCGTCTCGTCGTTGTGCGCGCGGATGTCGCTGCCCGGGTACGAGTCTTCGAGGTGCTTGAAGAACGCCGGGTCGATCGCCATCACGTCCTCGAAGTGGCCGTGAATCGGGCAGTCCTTGACCATCAGGATCTTGCCGTCGCGCTCGAGGATGGTGGCCTTGATCTCGCCCACCTTCTCGTTGAGCAGCACCGAGACGTCGCGCTTGCCGTCGAGGATCTCCTGCCGCGCTTCACGCACGCAGGTCGGGCACAGCGAGTCGGTCTCGCGCGGCCAGCCGAGGGGCGGCTTCACCTTCTCCCA
>DATJTM010000475.1:0-2652 GCA_035503395.1 Luteitalea sp. | reverse complement strand
ATCGGCTAGGCCGACGCGAGCGCCGCGGTGCCCTTGACGCCCAGCCACACGAGCGCGGCGACGCACAACAGCGGCAGCAACGGCAGGGCGAAGATTGCGAGCACCGCCAGCAGGCCCACGGCACCGACGATGGCCGTGACGGCCAAACCGAAGATCAGTCCGAAGGCGCCGAACACCAGGCCGAAGACCAGGCCGAACGCCGCCTTCAGCAGCATCAACGGCAGGAAGAGCACCCAGAACACGGCGCGGACGACCAGCCAGCTGAACGCCAGCGCCGCCACCACCGCCATCATCACTCCGGCCACCCCCACCACGAACAATGTCGTCACGGTTGCCTGTCTCCTTCGCCGGATATGACGAGACGGCTGCCCGGCGTGTTCGGTCATCCTGCGCTATCGTGACGCCGTGACGGCCGAAGGCGACCTGCACGCGCGGCTCGAAGCTCTGGCCGAGCTCCTGCCGCTGTTGTCCGAGGCGCTCGACATCCGCGACGTGTTCTCGCACGTGTCGCGGATCAGCCACCGCGTCCTGCCGCACGACTCGCTGGCGCTCGCCCTCATCGCGCCGGACGCACGCCACCTGATCGTGCACGCGATCTCGGGCGAGGTCGACTTCGACCGCCCTGACCGCATTCCCATTCCCGACCAGTTGCGGCGGCTCCTCCACGAACCGTGGGACTACCTGATCGCCGACGACATGCGCAGCGACCCCGTGATGAGCCAGATGCCGCCCGTCCAGGCCGGCCTTCGTGCCTCGCTGCGGGTGCCGATGCGTCGCGAGGGACGGACGATCGGCGGCCTGAACTTCATGGCGCGCGAGGTCGGACGGTTTGCGGAGAGCGACGTGCCCGTCGCGCAGCGAGTCGCCGCGTACGCCGCACTCACCCTCGCCCACCAGGACCTGGCGCAAGCGGCGGCGCGCGCCGCTGAAGCAAGAGAACGAGCGGCGGCGCTCGAGGAGAAGGTCCGCTCGCTGCACGACGAACTCGCGGTGCTCGGCCGCGGGACGCCCCGGCGCATCGTCGGCACGTCGGCCGCCTGGCGTCAGTGCGTGGCCGAGGCCGCGCAGGTAGCCCCCACCGACACCACCGTGCTCCTGACCGGTGAATCGGGGACAGGTAAGGAAGTTCTGGCCCGTTTCATCCATGGCGCCTCGCCGCGCGCCCACGGCCCGTTCCTCGCGATCAACTGCGCCGCGCTGCCGGAACCACTGCTCGAGTCCGAGCTGTTCGGGCACGAACGTGGCGCCTTCACGGGCGCGACGCACGCGCGTCCCGGCTTGATCGAGCAGGCCGCCGGCGGCGTGCTGCTGCTCGACGAGGTCGGTGAGCTTTCACCCGGCGCCCAGGCGAAGTTGCTGCGCGTGCTGCAGGAGCGCGAGTTCCAGCGAGTCGGCGGCTCGCGCGTCCTGCGGGCCGACGTTCGCGTGATCGCCGCGACCCATCGCAACCTGCGACGGATGGTCGAGGCCGGCACATTCCGCGACGATCTGTTCTATCGACTGCACATTTTCGCGATCGGGCTGCCACCGTTACGCGAGCGGCCCGACGACGTCCTCCCGCTCGCGGAGGCCCTGCTCGACGACATCGGACGCCAGCTCGGCCGGCGAGTGGGAAGCCTGGCGAGCACCGCCGCGCCCGCCCTGCTCGGCTACGCCTGGCCCGGCAACATCCGGGAGTTGCGCAACGTGCTCGAGCGGGCGGCGATCCTCGCTGGCAGCGCCCCGATCACCGACGCGCACCTCGCCCTGCCTTCGGCGGCGCTCCCGCCCCGTCTCGACGACAGCCGCCGGACCGACGCAACGAGCCCGCTCGTGACGACAGCCGGCGCCACACTGCCCGACGTCGAACGGCAGCTCGTGAGCGACGCGCTGCGAGCTGCCCGCTACAACAAGACGCGCGCCGCGCGAACGCTCGGTTTGACGCGCGCCCAGCTCTACGTCCGGCTGCGGCGGTACGGGCTCAGCGACTGACGCTTCAAATCGTCTATTTATCGCCAACTTGTCGATTTCGGAGCACTACACTACCGACACGCTGCATCATTCCCTGTCAGACTCTCTAATATAAAGCCCTCAATTACAGCGACATACGGCTTGCGACGCCGAGCCAGACCAAGCTGGCGTTCGACTTGCTCTGAGGGATCGCAGGAGTGTGATGAGCTACACCCGGAACGTCCCGCCCACCCACCGTCGCCCACGACGCACGTTCCGCAGACGCTGGCTCCTCGCGGCGCTGCTGTCCGGCGTGCCCATGCCGGGGCTGGCGCAGCCGACTCCGCTGACGCTCGCGGACGCGACCGCGCGGGCCTTGCAGCGACTGCCCGAGGTCGCCCTCCAGCGCGACGCCGTGTCCCTCACCCGGCTCGGCGAGGACCGCGCCTCGGCCGCCTACGACGCCGTCATCCGCCTCGACTCGCGACTGCGGACGCGGACCGATCCGCTGAACACCCTGTTCGTCGGCGCCCCGGACGGTGCGCTCGCCCCGCGCACCAACAGCCTGGCCGGCAGCGCGTCCTGGACCCGGCTCTTCATGTCCGGCGCCACGGTCACCGCCAGCACGTCGGCCTCGTTCGAACAGACGAACAGCCGCTTCGCGCTGCTCACGCCGGCCTACCTCACGAGCGCCGGAGTGGAGTTTCGCCAGCCGCTGCTCGC
>DATJTM010000474.1:0-5737 GCA_035503395.1 Luteitalea sp. | reverse complement strand
CTTGATGTCACGCAGCAGGACCGCCGAGCGCAGCGTCGGCGCCAGCTGGTTGAGCGCCAGGCGCAGCAGCGCCCGCTGGTCCTCGCGCTCGATGCCGGCGAGCGGACCGGGCTCGGCCCGGGTCGCGGTGCCCATCTCGCGGGAGTCGACGTCGCGCGAGATCGTCTCGCGCTCCTTGCGGATGCTGCGGTAGTGGTCGATGCAGAGATTGCGGCTGATGCTGATCAGCCAGGTCTGGAAATTCGCCCGCCGGTCGAACGTGTGCAGCGACTTGAAGATCTTGACGAAGATGTCCTGCGTCAGGTCCTCGGCCTCGTCGTGCTTGCCGGTGAACTTGTAGGCGACGTTGAAGACCTTGCGCCAGTGCTGACGGACGATCTGCCCCCACGCGTCCTGGTCGCCGGCGAGACACTGCTCGATCAGCGCATCGATTTCGGACGGTGGTTGGGAGAAATCGGAGGTCATCAGGGGCGGAAAGCGAGTCGAGATGATATCAGGGGAGTCCAGCTCCAGCGTATGATCCCGGGGTGGCGGCCACTGACACCACATCGACTCCGACTTTCTCGCTGGACCGCATTCCGCTCGACGGCATTGCGGCCGCTCTCGGCACTCCCTGTTACGTCTACAGCGCCCCCGTGGTCCGCGGACGGCTGGCGGGCCTGCGGCAGGCCTTTGCCGCGACCGGCTACGACTGCGCCCTGCACTACGCGCTGAAGGCCAATTCCTCGCTCGGCCTGGTGCGCCTGGTCCGCGAGTCGGGGGCCGAGGCCGACGCCAACTCCATCGGCGAGATCGACATCGCCCGACGGGCCGGCTTCCGGCCCGATCAGATCGTCTTCACGGGAGTCGGCAAGTCGCCCGAGGAGCTGGAGAGGGCCGTCGCCCTCGACATCAAGACGATCAACGCCGAATCGGCGGGCGAGCTCGATCGGCTCGACGCGATTGCGCAGGCGCAGGGACGCCGCGTCCGCGTCGCCCTGCGCGTCAACCCGAACGTCGACGCCCAGAGTCATCCCTACATCAGCACGGGCCTGAAGACGTCGAAGTTCGGCGTGCCGCTCGACGATGCGGCCGACATCCTGCGGGCTCGACGCGACGCCCGCGGCCTCGAGGTCGTCGGCCTGCACGTCCACGTCGGCTCGCAGATCACGACGCTCGGGCCGCTCTGCGACGCGGCGCGCAAGGTGGCCGATCTGGCCGTCGCCCTGCGGGCCGAAGGCTTTCCGCTCGCGCACCTGGATCTCGGCGGCGGCCTCGGCATCGTCTACGACGGCGGCGAGGTGCCGACCTACGAGGCGTTCGCGCAGGCACTCGTCGACGTCGCCCGTCCGACCGGGCTGCGCCTGATCGTCGAACCGGGCCGCACGGTCGTCGGACCGGCGGGCGTACTGCTGGCACGTGTGATCGACGTCAAGGCCCACGCCGGCGACGGCCGCTTCGTCGTGCTCGACGCCGGCATGACCGAGTTGATGCGTCCGGCGCTCTACGGCGCCTTCCACCGCATCGTGCCGGTACTGCCATCGTCACGGCCGATCGTCCCGTGCGACGTGGTCGGACCGGTCTGCGAGAGCAGCGACACGTTCGGCCGTACGCGCGATCTGCCCGATCCGCAGGTGGGCGACCTGATGGCGATCATGGACGCCGGCGCGTACGGCGCGGTGATGTCCAACAACTACAACCGCCGGCCGCTGCCGCCCGAAGTGCTGGTCGAAGACGATGGCACGTGGCGCATCCTGCGGCGGCGCCAGACCGTCGACGACATGCTGGCGCTCGAAGAGCCGGCATGACGCGCGGCCGGCTCGTCGCCTTCGAAGGCCTCGATCAGAGCGGCAAGCAGACGCAGGCACTCCGCCTGCGGCAGGCGCTCGAGCGCCGCGGGCTCACCGTCGTGAGCTTCGATTTCCCGGACTACTCGACGCCGATCGGACGCGAGATCGGCGCCGCCCTCAAGGGCGAGCGCGTGTTTCCGCCCGACTGCCTGCAGTTGCTGTACGTGGCCAACCGCTGCGAGCATCGTCCGGCCATCGAGCGGGCGCTGGCGGCCGGCGAGTGGGTCGTCTGCGATCGGTATCTCGCCTCGTCGGTCGCGTACGGCGACGCGCAGGGACTCGATCCGGCCTGGCTCGGCACCATCCAGCGCGTGCTGCCTCCGGCCGACGTCACGGTGCTGCTCGACATCGCGCCGACCGACGCCGCGACGCGTAAGCAACAGCATCGTGATGCGTTCGAGCAGGATCTGGATCTGCTGGCGCGCGTGCGGACCAGCTATCTGCGGCAGGCGTCAGCGACGCCCGGCTGGCACGTCGTGAACGCGGCGCGCGATCGCGACGACGTCGCCGCGGATGTGGAGCGAGCGGTTCTGTCTCAGCTTAGGTAGGGCCGGCTCGCCGAACCGGCCGCACTGCGGACGCGCCGGCGGCGCGTCCCTACCGAGTTGCGGGCAACGGGCGCCTCGGAGAGGCGCCCCTACCGTGATGTCGGGGAAACGAAGGCCGAGGCCCGCCGACGAAGGCCGGGTCGTTACCGTGCGCGACGCTTGCGGATGGCGCCGACGACTTCGACCTGCACCGTCACACCATCCACTTCCCGGGGGATCGCCGCGGCAGCCTCATGCGGCGTCGGGAAGTTGACTTTCACCGCATATTCGCCGTCCACCCTGGTGATGCCGACGGCCGCCGACCGGCCCTGCGCCTCGAGGCGCGCCTGCGTCTGCTTCTTCGCGGCGCGGGCCTGATCGAGGGAGACGTGGGCCATGGGCCCATCTTCGGCCCGTTGCGGCGTCACTGCAAGAGCAGCTTCACCGACAGTGCGTTCAGCACCTCGTGGATTGGGTTGGCGTACGTCAGCCCGAGCCCGTTGCTGCCGCCCGACTCGCTGCCGGCGAAGAGCAGCGCCACCGCCTGCATGTCGGCGTCGACGATCAACGAGCCGCTGTCGCCGCCGTCGCTGAATGCCCGTCGTCCGGCCCCCTCGATTTCGATCTGACCGTCGAACCGCACGTTGCCGATGTCGAAGCCGACGACGACGTTGTCGAGATCGAAGGCGGTGACGCGCCCGCGCCTGGCGCCAGTGGTGCGGCCGACCTTGTAGACGTCGGCGCCCTCGTCGAGGAACTCGGCGCCGAGTCCGGCCAGCACCTTGTCGGCACCGCGCACGAGATCGCGCAGCCGCGTCGGCTCGATGTCGATCTCTGGCAGCACGCGGGCCAGCGCCGCATCGACGCGGTTGGCGGCGGTCGGCTTGAAGTGCACCCAGCGGGCGAGCGTGGCGACGCGGTCACGCTCGTCGCTGCCGCCGTCGAACGCGCCTGGCTGGATGACGGCGTCGCCGCGCCTGGCCAGGTCCTCGTTGGCGAGCACGTGATTGTTGGACAGGACGTACGTGAGGCCGCGCCCGGTGACGAACGCGCCGATCGTGCCAGCCGTGACGTCGACGTGTCCGATCGACGCACCGATCTGCAGCGGCCGCTGCCGCTTGCGGTACCACGGCGCTGCTGCGAGCGGGCGGGCGATCACCCGCTTGTCGATCCGTCCGACGACCCGCAAATCGATCTCACCGTGCGCCTGGGCGCGAATGCGATCGACCAGCGCGCTGTCGCGCAACCCTTGCCGCTGTACCCGCACGGCGACGCGGTACTCACGCCCCTTCGGCGCGACCCCGATGGCGACCGACCGATGCACGGCCGGCACCGCCTGCAGCGAACGCGCCTGGACGCCGAACGCGTCGCTGGCCCCACCGCGGGCCACGGCGCGGGCCCCCGCGACACGCACGCGACTCGTCTCCAGCGCGAACGGGTTGACGATCGTGCCGAGCAGTTCTGCCTTCAGGGCCTGTGCCGATTCGAGCCGCATGGGTCCTCCCCGAGCGGCACCCTCATCGCGGCGCGCTCACGGAGAAGTAACGAGGCAGACGGTGCGAATCGGACACTACTTCCAGGTCGCCAGGTTCTCGCCCTCGACCGGTAGGTCCCAGTGCGCCAGCAGCAGTTCGAAGCGGCGCTGTTCCTCCTTCTTAAAGGTCGCCTGGTCGGGGTAGAGCTCTTTCAGGATCGCGGTGTTGTCGAATGGCGCGAAGGCCGTGGTGGCGTCCTTGAACACGATGGTCACCCGCATGTCCCAACGACCGTCCTCGGTGCCGTGGTACGTCGGGTAGTCGACCGAGAGGCGCACGATGCGACCCAGTGCCTGCTCCTTCTGCAGCACGGGGAAGTGATTCTTCCGGAACAGCGTCCTGAACTCGTCGAAGGTGCCCCACTTCGTCTTGTAGTAGTACTCGACCACGAACGGGGTGGAGGTCGACGCGACGGGCGCCTGGCCTTGCGCGGTCGCGAGTGGTGCGGTGACGGCGAGCAGCGTGGCAGCAAACACGAACGAGCGGAATCGGCGCATGAGCATCTCCCGCCGGCATCCTACCGCCACGGCGGAGCGCGCTGCCGCCGTGCCGCGTCATGCGGCGCGGGAACAGGGGAACCGGACAACGGGAACCGGGAACCGGGGCTCGGCAACCGGCAACCCGGCAACCGGCAACCCGGCCGCCGGCAACCGGCAACCGCAGAAGTAGAGCGGCGACCGACGATACAGAGGCGTCGAGCCGAAGCTCGCCGGTCGAACGGTGACACCACGACACACGTAGCCGTCGAGCTTCAGCTCGACGGTCGGACAGGGACGCCACACGACACGCGTAGCCGTCGAGCTTCAGCTCGACGGTCAGTGATGTGCGTGTTCAGGTGTAGGCGTGGGACTTTGTCCGACGGCCCTTGCAGTTGGAAATCCGCGGGCGCTTCAGAGAGGCGCCCCTCCCCCCAAGAATGCGGTTCCGAGTCCCGCGCACGAACCGTGTTTCCGACGGCCGACGGCCGAATGACGAAGGCCGCCCCTTGTCGTCCGCCCGCTCACGGTGTGTCGTGCTGGTGCCCCGGTGGTGGTGTCCGCGCAACGGTGGCGGCGCGCACGTCGCGGGCGCCGGCTTCCCTCAGCACCTCCGCGCAGGCCGACAGCGTCGCGCCCGTCGTCACCACATCGTCCACGAGCAGCACTCGCGCACCTCTGAGGGTGGCTCGTTGTCGCTCGCGAGCAGCGGCCGTGAGGCGCGGCATCAGGCGGATGGTGCCGCGCAGGTTCCGGCGACGGACCGCCGCGGTCAGTCCGGCCTGTGGCGGCGTGCGATGGAATCGCGCCAGCATGCTGATGGGTGTTCTGCCCAGTGCACGGGCGATGCGGTCTGCCTGATTGAAGCCACGGACCACGCGCCGCCACGGATGCAGGGGGACGGCGACGATCAGATCCGCCGCATCGAGGTGCAGCTGTGGGTGTAGCGCGAGCCGGTGGGCGAGCGGCGCGGCAAGGCTCTGGTGCCCGCCGTACTTGAAGGCCTGCACGATCGCGGGCAGCGGCCCGGCGTAGTCGGCGGCGCAGGCGAGTGACGAGAGGTGCGGCGGCCGATCGGCACAGCGGCAGACGACGCCGGTCGGCAGGCGCGCGCCGCAGGTCGCGCACAGCGGGCCCTGGTACCACGGCACCCGCTCCCAGCATTCCTCGCACACCGGGCCCATCGTCGGGCGGGGCAGCTCTTCCTCGCAGGCGAGGCAGTGTGCGGCGAGAGTGAAACGGAGGACGACGTCCAGCCCGGTTGGAGCCGGGTCAGCGGCCGTCGCCAGCCAGTTCCGTGCGGATGGCGGTGCCCCAGAGTCGATCGAGCGAATAGAACTCGCGCGTGTCGGGGGTGAAGACGTGCACGA
>DATJTM010000473.1:0-6575 GCA_035503395.1 Luteitalea sp. | reverse complement strand
CGCTGCGCGTGCGACGAGATCATCAGCAGCCACTGATAGACGTCCATCCTGCTGTCTTTCAGCAACCGGCCGCGCAGATCCTCCCGCGTGTCCTGCGTGAAGGTGCGCATCGCATCGCGCTGACGGGCGAACACGGCCAGGGCATCGGCCGTCCGCGAGTACCGGCCCGTCGGCACCCGCGCGTCGCCAGTCGTCGCACGCTCGGTCCGGTCGATCCCGTACCAGAGAATCCGCTCGTCGCCGACCGCCGTCTTCTGGCCAAGCGGCTGCGTCAGCGACGCCTGCAACTGCTTCCAGTACTGCTCCTCGGCCACCGCGAGGTGTTCGACCACGTCGGTCACGTTCCAGGCGTTCGGTGACGGCCGCCAGGCCTGCTGCGCCGCACTGAGTCCCGCGACCTCGCTGGCCAGCCAGCTGTCGGTCATCGCGAAGTGCGCGAGGACCTGCCGTCGATCCTGATCGGACAAGGGTTCCGCGGACGACGGGCACACGCACGAGACGATGATCGCGAGGGTGAGGACGGCTGCACGCATGGGTGAACGCTCCGGCGCCAGCGTGGCCGAGGGCCTCGGAGGCGTCAATCCGTCTCGTCACGTCATCGGGGCGAGCCGTCACTTCCCCGCTCGCGCTACCATGCGCGTCCATGCGATTCGTGCTGCGTAGCCTCGCCTGCCTCTGTCTCGCGGTGCCTGCCGTGGCGCGGGCCGACGTCCACAAGTTCGTCCCGACGCAGGGCGTCCCGACCTTCGCCGTCCGCGAACCGGTCCTGCGCCTCAAGCCTGGGGACAGCGTCGAGTCGCAGACGTTCTCGAAGCCCGACGACTACTACGCGCGGGCCGGCGGTGCGTGGCCGGGTGAGGTCGGTCCCTTCTTCATCGAAGGGCTGACGACGAAGGACACGCTCGTCGTGAAGGTCCTGCGGCTCCGGCCGAATCGCGACACCGCGGTGTCGGCCGTCGTGCCCAACGGCATCAGCGCCGTCGCCGGCGACTCGCGGACGCGGATCCTCAACGACCCGCTGCCGGCCCGGCGCTTCGTTTGGCAGCTGGATCGCACGCGCAACATCGGCAGCCTCGACCTGCCTGGCTCCGCCAGCAAGCGGATCGAACTGCCATTGCGCCCGATGCTCGGACGCGTCGCGGTGGCGCCGGCCGGCCAGGAGGCCTGGGGCGGCCTCTGGCCCGGCAACTTCGGCGGCAACATGGATACCTCGGACATCCGCGAAGGCGTGACGGTCTACTTACCGGTCTTCCACGACGGCGGCTATTTCTATTTTGGCGATGGGCACGCGCTGCAGGGCGACGGCGAGATCGTCGGCTCCGGCCTGGAGACGACGATGGACGTGACGCTGCAGTTCGACGTGATCAAGGGGCGGACGATCGCCTGGCCGCGCATCGAGGACAACACGCACATCATGGTCGCAGGCAGCGTGCGACCTCTCGTCGATGCGTTCCGGATCGCGCACGTCGAGCTGATCCAGTGGCTCGTGGACGACTACGGCTTCGACAAGATGGAGGCCTACCAGGTGCTGTCGCAGGCTGGCACCGCCCGCGTCGCCAACGTCGTCGATCCCAACTACACGGTCGTGGCCAAGTTCCCGAAGTCGGCCCTGCCGCCGAAGCGGCCCGGCGTGCCGTGAGCGCGCGCATCACGATCAGCGCGGCCAGGCCGCATCGAGCCGGGCGAGCAGCAGGGCGTACGTCTCGATCGCATCCCAGAGATTCTGGATGCGCAGGTTCTCGTTGGCGGCGTGCTGGTTGTTGTCGTGGTTGACGACGGGCACGGTGATGATGGGCGCCTTCAGGATGTCGGCAAACAGATAGAGCGGCAGGCTGCCACCCATGTTGGGCATCAGCACCGGCGGTCGGCCGCCGGCCTGCGTCACGATGTCGACCACCGCTCTTGCGAACGGCAGGTCCATCGAGGCGCGGTACCCGGGATAACCCGGCCCCCACTCGACGCGAACCAGCCGCGGGTGCGCCCGTCGCGTCTCCTCGTCCGGAGCGTCGCGCACCACGTGATAGCCCTGCGCCCGCAGGTGAGTTTCCACCAGTGCCTTCACCACATCCGGCGTCACGTCGGGCACGAGGCGGAAGTCGATCGAGGCCTGCGCTTCGGTCGGGACGGCGTTGGCCGCGCGCTCCCCCACGTCGCCTGCGCGCAAGCCGCGCACGTTGAGGGCCGGAACCGTGATGGCCTCGAGCAGTCGACCACCCTTGCTCTCGCGCCGTCCCAGCGCCAACGCCCGCGCCACCTCGTCGTCGACGGGCGGCTCGGCGGCGATGGCCGCGCGCTCCGCCGGGCTGAGCGGTCGGACGCGTTCCGCGAAGCCCTCGATCAAGATCCGCCCGTCGTCGTCGCGCATGGTGGCAAGCAGTTGCGCCAGCGCTGCGGCCGGATTTGGTGCCCAGTTGCCGTAGTGCCCGCTGTGCACGGGACGCACCGGTCCGTACGTGGTGAGCTCCAGATCGATGGTGCCGCGCACGCCGAAGGACACCAGCGCCTGACGCGACTGGTGGACCGGCCCGTCGCCGAAGATCCAGGCATCGGCGCGCAGCCGTTCGGCGTGCGTGCGCAGCAGGCTTTCGAGATGTGGCGAGCCTGCTTCCTCCTCGCCCTCGAGGAACACCTTCAGGTTCACCGATGGCGCCAGGCCGGCGGCGCGAAGCGCATCGAGCCCGGCCAGGAGCGCCACGATCGGGCCCTTGTCGTCGGACGTCGATCGCCCGTACATGCGAGCCTCGGCGGGCAGCTGTGACGGGAGCGATTCCCACGGGATGATGGCCGCGTCCAGCGTGCCGGCCCGCAGGACGGGTGCCCATGGTGGCGTGCGCCAGTCCGTCAGCGTGACGGGCTGCCCGTCGTAGTGCGCGTAGAAGACCACCGTCCGCGTCGCGCCGGGGACGGTCAGCTCACCGAGCACGGCTGGCGCTGCCTCCGGCACGGTGAGCAGCGCGGTCGAGAACCCTCGCCGTTCGAGCATCTGCCGCAGGAGCGCGGCGTTACGCGCGATGTCGCCCTTCTCACGCGCGAGATTGGGCACCGCCACGAGGTCGCGCAGCTCGCGCAGGATGTCACCTTCGTGCGCCTGGCGATGCTGACGCACGCGGCCGGTGATCGATGCCGACGAGGGCTGAGCGAGGCTCGTGCCGCCGGTCATCATCGCGACCAGCGCGATGAGGCAACGGCACACTGTCGTGGGTGTCATGGCGCCACAGCGTACGCCGGCGGGCTCCGGAGCGCACGCCCTGATCTGAATCGGTCAGCGTTCGACGACGCGTGCGACGTCCTCGAGGGTCATCGGCTTGGCGAGCAGCTCGATTCCGTCCTTGTCGCTCCAGTCGCCGCTGCTGGTCGGGTCGCCGGTCATGAAGACCACTCGCCCTGCGAGCCCGAGTTCGCGCATCCGCTGCAACAGGGCTTCCCCGCCCAGCCCCGGCATCCGGAGGTCCGAGAGGATGACGTCGTATTCGTGCGTGGCGAGCAGGCGCAAGGCCGCGGCACCGTCGCTGGCGGCGTGGACGTCGTGCCGGCGCTGCTCCAGGTATTGCACGAGCACCATCCTGATCGCAGGCTCGTCGTCGACGACGAGCACCCGACGGCTGACGGGCTTCGGTGCCGCGGGGGCAGATGGCACGGCCGCCGCCGCGTGAGGAGCGCCCAGCGCCGCCGGCCAGTCCACCCGCATGCTGGTGCCGACGCCGGGATCACTCTCCACGGCAATGTCACCGCCATGCTCCGCGACGATCGAGTGGACGACGGACAGGCCGAGGCCGGTGCCTTCGCCAGGGGGCTTGGTCGTGAAGAAGGGGTCGAAGATGCGTTCGACGTGCTCACGCGCGATGCCGGTGCCTTCGTCGATCACTTCGAGCGTCACGCCGCGTGGCGAGGGTGCCGTGGCCACCGTCAGGCGGCCGCCGCTCGGTGTCACCGCCAGCGCATGAATGGCGTTGACCAGGAGATTCAGGACGACCTGTTCGACCTGCCCGCGGTCGGCCAGGATCGGCAACAGGTCGTCCGACAGGGCCTCGGTGAGCTCGATGTTGGCGGTGCGGAGCCGATACGCCTGCATCCGCGTGACGTGCCTGACCACCTCGTTGAGATCGACGCCCACCTTCGGCGCCGGACGATCCTGAGTGCTCCGTGCGACCTGCTTGAGGTCGGCGACGATCTTGGCCATCCGTTCGACTTCGCGCTGCATGATCGCCAGCGTGTCGCCGTCGGCCGGTCGATCCTGCCCCAGTCGCAGCATCTGCACGAAGCTGAGGATCGCCTGCAGCGGATTGTTCAACTCGTGCGCCACACCGGCCGCCAGCGTGCCGATGCTGGCCAGCCGCTCGGCGCGGCGCAGCTGCTGTTCACGCAGGATTTCGCCGCTGGCGTCCTGGACGATGCCGAACAACAGATCGTCGCTGCCGGGCGCACGGACGACGCTGAGGACGATGTCGAGCGTGACGACCGTCCCGTCGGGACGCTCGTGCGTCGCGCGGCCTGCCCAGCGCCCCGTGTCCAGCGCCGTGCGCTGCATCACGGGGAACAGGCGGACGGCCTCGGAGGTTGCGCTGAGATCGTTCGGATGCAGGCCCGGGATGTTCGCCGGGTCGAGCCCCAGCACTTCAGCGAACGTGGCATTGGCGTACAGCGCGTGCCCCGACGGCGTCAGCACGCACACGCCCTCGCGCAGTCCGTCGAAGACGGTGGCGAGGAGGCGCTGCCGCGCTTCCATCGCCTGCACCGCGGTGACGTCCTCCTGCACGGCCAGGGCGCCGGTGATGACGCCGGCGCTGTTGCGCAGGGGCACGGCTGACACGATCGTCGACTTGCGCGTGCCGTCGAAGGCCTGGATGTCGATGCGCTCGAGCGAGACGGCCTCGCCGCGCAAGGCGCGCACGATCGGCCATTCGTGTTCGGGCAGGCGCGCGGCGCTGTCGGCCGCCCACCCGACGTAGGCCCGGTAGCGATCCGGGCCGACCGGCCGGGCGCTGCCCCAAATCCGATCGAGCGTCGGATTGTGCCAGATCTGCTGGCCCGTGAGGTCGACGAGCGAGACCCCGACCGGCAAGGCCTCGAGGACCTGCTGCAGGAGCCGCTGCCGTTCGCCCAGCGCCGCCTGTGCGGCGCGCTCGTCGGTGATGTCGCGGGCGACGCCGTGCACGCCAACGAAGCGACCGTCCTCACGGATCGACGTGGCAGTGATCGCGACCAGGCGTTCGTCGCCGGCGCTGTGGACGATCCGCGCCTCGATGCCGGTCTCCTCGAATCGCCCCTCGGCGACGCTCGCGAAGGCGGCCCGGACGTCGGCCACCGAGTCTGGGGCAACGACACGTTCGTACGACACGCCGAACAGCTCCGATGCTGGCCGCCCGAGCAGCCGTTCGGCCGCCGGATTGGCCTCGGTGAAGCGACCCTCGTGGTCGAGGGCATACACCGCCATCGGCATGCGCGTCACGAGTCGGCGATAGTGCGCTTCGGCCGCGGTCACCAGCAGCTCGTTCTTCTTGCGATCGCTGATCTCGTGGATGAAGGCGGTGAGGCCAGCCGGTGACGGGTACAGCCGTACTTCGTACCAGCCGTTGAACGGCTCGTAGTACGCCTCGAAGACGACGGTGATCTGGTCGCTGACGGCGCGGCGGTACTCGCGCTCGAACACGCTGCCGACCATCCCCGGATAGGCGGCCCAGATCGTCCGTCCCATCAGCCGATCCCGCGACTGACGCAGGGTCCTGACCGCAGCGGGGTTCAGGTAACGGAAGCGCCAGTCGGGATCGAGCCAGAAGACGGCGTCGGTGAGGCTGTCGAGAATGTGCGTCCCGGACGGGAGCGCCGAATCCGTGTCACCCATGCTCACCACCGGACATGCCTGCTGCAGGCACACTCCCAGGGCTGGACTGACGTGGACGTACGTGAGGGAAGGTGTTGGTCGGGGCGAGAGGATTTGAACCTCCGACCCCTCGGTCCCGAACCGAGTGCTCTACCAGGCTGAGCCACGCCCCGACAACCGGGAGAGTGTACCACGGAGTCCCGACGATTCCCTCGCGCCACACAAGCCACCCGTCATCGCGACCCTGTGGTCGCGCCGACGCGGACGGCCAGATTCATTTCCGGTCGTCTGCTCCCTGCCATCCGACCGTCCTGAGCTTCCTGCTCTTCTGGTTTCCTGTGTTCCTGCATTCATGTCGCGGCGGCTCCGGCCGATTGCCTGCGTATGAGCGCAATTGCCTCGACCGATTCCGCCGTCACCGCGGCCGTCCGAGAAGTCGACCGCGCCACGCTGGCCGTCAGCAAGGCCTTGCAGGAGAAGCGGCGCGAAGCCGCCGCCATGGTGCGACTCATCGAAGTGGCCGACACCAGCGGCAAGGGCCGGCACATCGACGTTCAGGCCTGACTGCCCGTGACCCGTCCGACGATGGCCGTGACGTCGCCGAGGGCGGCGTGTGCGGTGAGGTCCGCGTGCAGCGGCGTCACCGAGATGCGGCCGGCCTTCACGGCCTCGTAGTCGGTGCCCTCGAGCGGCGCCCACTCGATCCGCGCCTCGTCCAGCCAGTAGTACGGCCGGCCCCATGGGTCGTCGCGGC
>DATJTM010000472.1:0-14551 GCA_035503395.1 Luteitalea sp. | reverse complement strand
CCTTCGCCTCGCGCGGCGCCGATATCCCGGTGCTCGACGGCAAGCTCACCTACATCCTCGAGCACCTGCACGTGCCCCGCAATTCGCACGCGTGGCGCGAGGCGCGGGCCGTCTTCAACTACTACCCGAAGCGCGAACTGTTCTACGCCCGCCGGGAAGACCTCTGCACGATCGTCGAGCAGGTCGTGAACCTGGTCGGCGACGACGAGATTGCCGTCGCCGCCCGCCAGGGCATGGGCTACGCGGCGGTCACCGTGGCGTTCTCCGATGTCCGGTATTCGCCGCAGGTCGAGGGCTCGCTGCGCGCCGCGCTGACGGCGGCCTTCGGTCCCATCCTCTTCAACGAGTGGGCCGACCTCGGCACCAAGGCGGTCATCGTCTTCTACTTCGATGCCGCCGAACTCGAGGCGCCGATCGACGTCGAGACGGTGCGGGCGCTGACCCGCCAGAGCGTGACGACGTGGGAAGACCAGGTCGCGCTCGAACTCGAACAGGCCTACGGCACGCTGGAAGGCCGTCGCCTGTTCAACAAGTACGTCCGCACCGAGAGTCGCAGCGGGCTGTACCGCGAGACGACGAAGGCGACGGAGGTGCCGGCCGATCTCGCGCGCCTCGAGGTGCTCGAGGGGCGCCTCGAGATGAACGTGCTGCCCGAGTCGGCCGACCAGGTGACGATCAAGCTGTTCGCACCCAAACCGCTCGGCCTCACCGAAACGCTGCGGACGCTGCAGAACCTCGGGTTGCCGGTCGTCGAGGAACTGTCGCTGCCGCTGCGGCTGCCAGAGGGCCGCTCGGGTTTCATCGAGCGCCTGCGCGTGCAGGCCCAGCCCGCGGTCATCGCCTCGGTTGGCAGCTCGCCCGACCGGTTGCTCGATGCCCTACGCGCGCTGCATGAGAAGCGCGCGACCGACGACGCGCTCAACGCGCTGGTGACGAAGGAAGGCCTCACCTGGCGACAGGTCGAAGTGCTGCGCACGCTGCGCAATCACCTGATCCAGATCCGCCCCAACTACAACGCCGACACGATCACGAGCGTGCTCGTGCGCAACGGGGCCGCCGCCGCGGCGTTGTTCCGGCTGTTCGACGCACGCTTCAATCCGATCTGCAACGGCGATCGCGATGCGGCGGTCGACCAGGCGGATGGCGCCCTGCGCGCCGCTTTGCAGCGTGTCGGTAGCCTGCTGGACGACGAGATCCTGCGCGGGGTGGAGAACCTGCTGCTGGCAGTGGTGCGCACCAACGCGTACCAGACGCCGGAGCGGCCGGTCGTGTCCATGAAGGTCGAGTGCGCGAAGGTCGCGGGCATGGTCTCACCGCGGCCGCTGTTCGAGATCTACGTGCATTCGCCGCACCTCGAAGGTATTCACCTGCGCGGCGGCAAGGTGGCGCGCGGCGGCCTCCGGTGGAGCGACCGGCACGACGACTTCCGCACGGAGGTCCTCGGGCTGATGAAGACGCAGATGGTCAAGAACTCGATCATCGTGCCGGTCGGGTCCAAGGGCGGATTCGTCTTGAAGGGCGTGCTGCCGGCGCGTCCGGCGCTGGACCAGTACCTCATCGATCGCTACCGGCAGTTCATCTCCGGGCTCCTCGACGTCACCGACAACATCGTCGGCGGGAAGGTCGTGCATCCGCCGGATGTCGTGCGGTACGACCAGCCGGACCCGTACCTGGTGGTGGCCGCCGACAAGGGCACCGCGCACCTGTCGGACACGGCCAACTCCGTGTCGGCACAATACGGGTTCTGGCTCGGCGACGCGTTCGCGTCAGGCGGCAGCCAGGGCTACGACCACAAGGTCGAGGGCATCACGGCTCGCGGCGCCTGGGAATGCGTGATGCATCACTTCCGCAATCTCGGGCAGGACGTCCAGACGGAGCCGTTCACGATGGTCGGCCTCGGCGACATGTCGGGCGACGTGTTCGGCAACGGCGCGTTGCGCAGTCGTGTGACGCGGCTGGTGGCTGCCTTCAACCACCAGCACATCTTCCTCGACCCCGATCCGGACCTGGAGCGGTCGTTCGCGGAGCGGGAGCGGCTGTTCGCGCTGCCGCGATCGACGTGGCGCGATTACGATGCATCGCTGATCAGCGAGGGCGGCGGCATCTTCGACCGATCGGCCAAGGCGATTCCGGTGTCGCCGCAGGTCAAGGCACTGTTCGACATCGAGGCCGACGAGGTGACCGGCGAGGAAATGATTCGCCGTCTGCTGACCGCGAGGGTCGACCTGCTCTACAACGGCGGCATCGGCACGTACGTGAAGGCCAGCAGCGAGGACGACTCGGACGTCGGCGATCGCGCCAACGACCGGGTGCGGGTCGACGCGCGCGACGTGCAGGCCCGCGTGATCGGCGAGGGCGGCAACCTCGGGATGACGCAGAAGGCGCGCATCGAGTACTGGGAACGCGGCGGCCTGTGCAACACCGACGCGATCGACAACTCGGGCGGCGTCGACATGTCGGACCACGAGGTCAACATCAAGATCCTGCTCGACCTGCTGGTGCGCGAGAAGGTGATCACCAGCCGCGAGGAGCGCAACACGATCCTCGAGAAGATGACCGACAACGTGTCGGAGCTGGTGCTCGATGACAACCGCCACCAGGCCCGTGCGATCACGCTCGACGGTGTCCGCAGCGTCGCCGAATACGAGACGTTCGTCGACGTCATCGAGCAGATGGTCATCAATCGCGTGTTCAGCCGGGACGACCAGGATGTGCCGACCCGTGACGCGCTGATCTCCAGTGCCTATCGCGTGCGTGGCCTGCCGCGGCCGTTGCTCGCGGTGCTGCTCGGCCAGGCCAAGATGCACGCCTACGACGTCACGCTGGCGTCCTCGTTCCCCGACAGCGACGCCGGGCTGCCGCTGCTGATCGGATATTTTCCCGACCTGATGAAGGAGCGCTACGCCGACGCGTTCACGCGTCATCCGCTGAAGCGCGAGATCATGGCGACGGTCGGCATCAATCGCGTCCTCAACCACGCCGGCATCACGTTCCTGCCCGGCGTGGCGGCGCAGACCGGCGCCGACTACGGCGCGATCGTGCAGGCCTATGTCGAGGCCGATGCCGAACTCGGCGCGGAACAGAAGCGCGGCGAGGTGCTGGCCGCGAAGCACGATGCGGCCACGGAGCGTCGCCAATTGCTCGCCATCGAGCAGCAGTTGGAGGACGTGGTGCTCGCGCGATTGGCACCCACGGCCACCCGATAGGTATGAATGGACGCGGGCCTGGTCGGCCCGCGCGATTTCATGGGCGGCTCGGGGAGCCGCCCTTACCCGCCAGATTCAGCACGTCAGGTGCGGGCCTGATCGCCTCGAGCGGGTGCAGGCGATGTCGAGGATCCCGCTGGGCACGTCCCCGTCCCTCGACATCGCTCGGGACGCCCTGAGCATCGTCGAAGGGCGACGTGCCCATCAATCGGCGCCGGTCGTCCAGCCCGGCGACCGTCAACGCACCAGCGGCAGTCGTACCTCGAACTTTGCGCCGCCGCCGTCGCGGTCGCCGACCGTGATCACCCCGCCGTAGGCCTCGACGATCGCCCTCGCGATCGCGAGGCCCAGCCCGGCATGCTCGTGGCGCGCCGTGGCTGATCCCGGTCGATAGCTGAAGAATCGTTCGAAGACGCGCTCGCGGTGCGCAGGCGGAATGCCTGGGCCGCGATCCTCGACGGTCAGCACCGCCGCATCACCGTCCTTGCGTAATCGAACTACGACGGACTCAGGCTGGGGCGAGAAGCTGACGGCGTTGTCGACCAGGTTCTCGGCCACCTGCAGCAGGCGATCCGGTTGCGCGCGGACGTGAATCGGCGCCGCCGACGTCGACGCGAGCGGCAGCGTCGGATGGCGATGGGCCAGCAGCCCGCTCACGAGCGCCGTCAGGTCGACCCACTCGAGGTCCTCGCGCTCGATCGCGCTGTCGATGCGGGCCAGATCGCGCACGCCGACCACCAGCCGATCGAGACGGTCGATGTCGCGCCGCGCCATCTGCAGGAAGCGTTCGCGCTCGAGGGGGTCGGCAGTGTCCTGGACGACATCGAGGGCGGTACGGATCGAGGCGAGCGGATTGCGAAATTCGTGTGCGACGTCGCCGGCGAACGATTCGAGCAGCGTGACGTGTGCCTGCAGGCGCCGGGTCACTTCTTCGAGGGCGCGCGCGAGGTCACCCATCTCGTCACGACGGTCGACGCCCGGAAAGTGCGTCGGGACCCGCCGCTCGCCTCGCGCCAGTGACAGCGCCGCCCGCCGCAGCCGCCGGATCGGCACGACGATCGTCACACCGAGCAGCCCGCTGATGGCGGCCGAGAGCGCCAGCGTCGCGACGATGATCCGGAAGATCCGGAGACGGATGGTGTAGAGCGCCTGCAGGATGCGGTAGGTCGACTGCGACACCGTCACGGCGCCAGCGACGCCAGTGGCATCGCCGACAGGGAGGGCGACGGTGAGCGTCAGCGAGCGCTGTCCTGGTGTCGGCCTCGTCGCTGCCCCGAAGCGGCCGCCGAGCGCCGTGCGCACCTCTGGTAAGCCGGACGCAGGCACCGGCACCGCGCCATCGGGCACGGTCATGCGCGGGCGCAGGAGGTCGGCGGCGCGGCGTCGCCACTGCGCCAGCCACGAGCCGAGCCGGTAGAGCCACTCGTCACGGGTGCCGACGCCGACCTGGTCATACGAGGGCGCCGGAGTCGCCTCGCCGCGAGGCGAGAGCCGGGCCGAGTCGGCGACGAGTGTCGCGTTCACGTCGTACACGCGGATCCTGGCGTCGCCCGGTGTCACCCGCGCGAGCAGGCGACGCGCGGCATCGGCATCGAGTGCGGCACCAGCGACCGGTGCCGTCGCGAGCGCCGCCGCCACGATCCGCGCCTGCTGCACCATGCCGCGCTCCTGCGCCAGCAGCAGTTCCTGCTCGTAGACGTCGAGGTACAGGATGCCGGCGACGGGCATGATCGCCGCGAGCACGTTGAACAGCAGCAGCCGCAACCCGATGCGCGAGATGCGCCCGCGCCAGTAGCGCAGCACGCGCCAGGCGCGGAGCGGCCAGCGGGCCTTCGTCATCCGCGATACCGGTAGCCGGCGCCGTACACGGCTTCGAGGGCGTCGAACCCGGGATCGACCGTCGTCAGCTTGCGGCGGATCCGCTTGACGTGACTGTCGATCGTCCGGTCGCTCACCGACACGCGGTCTGGATACGCGGCATCCATCAGCTGATCGCGCGTACGGACGATGCCCGGACGGCGGACGAGCGCCTGCAGCAGCAGGAACTCGGTGACGGTGAGGGCCACCGGTTGGTCGCGCCAGGTGGCCGTGAGACGCAGGCCATCGAGCGTGAGCGAACCGACCGTCACTCGTTCGTCGGGCTCGCCGGCCACGTCGCGCGTGGCGTGCGCGGCTCGCCGAAGCAGCACCTTCACGCGCGCCATCAGCTCGCGCATCGAGAACGGCTTGCACAGGTAATCGTCGGCCCCGATCTCGAGGCCGAGGACGCGATCGAACTCCTCTTCGCGCGACGTGACGAAGATGATCGGCAGTGTCTCGGTGCGTGTACGCAGGCGGCGGCACAGTTCGAGGCCGTCGATCAGCGGCAACCCGATGTCGAGGACGACCAGATCGGGCAGCGCCGCGTCGAAGGCACGCCACGCCGCGGCGCCATCGTGATGCAACTCGACGCGATGGCCGTCGCGCCGCAACGACACGCCGATCGCCTCGCGGATCGTCTCTTCGTCCTCGACAACGGCCACCAGTGCCGGCACGCCTTCGGCCATGGTGCTGAATGTAGCGCAGCGTGCCGCGCGCGGGCTCGCCTTGTTTCCGACACAGTTGGCCCCGATTGTCCCCACCCTCGCCATCACGGTGATCACCGCCCCGCGTCTACTGCGTCGGGGGCGGATTGCGGGCGCCTCAGAGAGGCGCCCCTGCCGTCACCAGGAAGACAACGAAGGCCGGCGCGGAACGACGAAGGCCGTGAGAGTTCAGAGGAGACGCGCGATGCAGCAATCGGTGATGGTGAGGATGCTGGCGATGGGGTTCGTGCTCCTCGTCCTGTTGGTACCGCTGGAACTCACCGCCAACATCATTGGCGAGCGCGCCACGCGACGTGGGGAAGTGGCCGCTGACATCAGCAAGACCTGGGGCGGACGACAGACGCTCTCCGGGCCGATGCTCTCGGTGCCCTATCGTTACCAGACGCGTGAGGCCGGGGGCGCCGTCACCGACCACGAGGGCACGCTCGTGCTCCTGCCGGAGACGCTCGACGTCAAGGGCACGCTCGAGCCGCAGTCCCGCCACCGCGGACCGTTCTCGAGTGTCGTCTACACCGCACGTCTGACGATGCTGGGCCGCTTCGCGGTACCCGACGTCTCGTCGATTCGCGGCGTGAACCCTGACGTGCGCTGGGACGAGGCGGTCCTCAGCCTCGCGGTCGACGATCCACGCGGCATCGCGAGTGGTCTCCGCACCACCTGGAACGGACAGGCCCTGACGATGCTGCCGGGCGTGTCCGACACCGGCCTCGGCAAGGCTGGCGTGCAGGCGCGTTCGGTCAGTGTGCCCGCGGCCGCCCCGAGTACCTTCGAGGTCCAGATGGAGCTCCGCGGCGCGGAGTCACTCGCGCTGACGCCGGTCGGCAACGACACGACGCTCGTGCTCGCCTCGTCGTGGCCGCACCCCGGCTTCACGCTCGGGCAGCTGCCGACGACCTCGCGGGTGGGCGACCATGGCTTCGAAGCCCGCTGGCAGACGTCGTGGTTCGCGCGCGGGTTCCCTGCCGTGTGGGCGCGCGGTGCGATCGACGAAGCGCAACTGGCCAGCCAGGCCGGTACGGCGGCCCTCGGTGTGGCGCTCGTGCAGCCCGTGGACGTGTACCAGCAGTCGGAACGGGCGGTGAAGTACGCCGTCCTGGTGATCGTCCTGACTCTCGCGGTGGCGTTCGTCCGAGAGGTGACCAGCGGCCTTGCCGTGCATCCCATCCAGTACCTCTTCGTCGGATTCGGCCTGAGCCTGTTCTACCTGCTGCTGGTGTCGCTGGCCGAGCACCTGCCCTTCGCGTATGCCTATGCGGCGGCGTCGGCCGCCGTGGTGGGGCTGCTGTCCTGGTACTGGACGGGCGTGCTGCGCAGCGTGCGTCACGGTCGCGTGCTCGCCTTCGCCCTGACCGCCCTCTACGGCTATCTGTACATGCTCCTGCGCCTCGAGGACTTCGCGCTCCTGGCGGGCGCCACCGGCCTGTTCGTGATGCTGGCCGCGGTGATGGCCATGACCCGCCACATCGACTGGTTCTCCCTGCAGCGCTCGGTGACGACACAGACCACGGGACGGGCCTCGTGAGCGGCCCGATGCAGCTGCCAGGTACGGATCACGCCCTCGCCTGGCTCGCCTATGCCGCCCTCACCCGACAGGTGCCGCGCGCCCGTGTGGTCGAGCTGCTGTTGCAGCCTTCGCATACGCACGCTACGTGTGACCAGCGCCCGGACTGCCAGGTGGACGGGAAGCTGCCGCGTAAGGTCCAGTAAATCCGGCCATCTGCAAGATCCGTGACCACGTCAGCCGTGGCACGGCTGTCGCATCGCTGATCCCTGATGGAGGTAAGGGGTCAGTACCTCGACAGCGTTCAGCTGCAGGGGATTGCACGGGCATTGGCGGCGCGCCTGACGCCGCTCGCCTCGCGGAGTCGGTGGTGGTATCGGTCGGCGGCGGCCGACCGGCTCGACCGCGAGGCGGCGGCGCTCGACCAGGCGTACCGCGCGCTCGCCGAGGACGTGCACGAGGGCGAGGCCGTCTCACCGGCCGCCGAGTGGCTGCTCGACAACTATCACCTGCTGTCGAGCGAGATCCTCAGCATCCGGCGCAACATGCCGGCCGGTTATTACCGGCGGCTGCCGAAGGTGCTCGACGGCCGCCGGCACGGCGAGGCGCGCATCGAACTCATGGCGGCCGAGCTGATCGCCGTCAGCGACGGCCGGCTCGACGCCGAACGGCTGCGCACGTTCCTGCTCGCGTTCCAGACGTCGTCGCCATTGACGATCGGCGAGCTCTGGGCGTGGCCCAGCATGCTGAAGGCCGGGCTCGTCACGCATGTCGTGGCGCTGGCCAACCGCGTCCGCGAGGCGCGCGACGATGCCGCCGCGGCAGACCGGTATCTGCAGGCACTCGATGCCGGGAAGCGCCCGCCCGGTCCCCTTGGCGACGACCGGCGACTGCCGTTCATCGTTCGCATGCTCCAGCGAATTCGCGAGTACGGGGCCAACGCGAGCGGCATCCGGGCCGATCTCGACGCCTGGCTCGCCAGCCGGTCGATGTCGCCGGAGGACGCCATCCGCGTCGCCGGTCAGCAGGAAGCCAGCGACCAGGTGTCGATGGCCAACGCCATCACCAGCCTGCGCTTCTGCGCCACGCACGACTGGAGTCGTTTCGTCGAGTCGGTGAGCCTGGTCGAGGACGTGCTGCAGCACGACCCGGCCGGCGCATACGGCCGGATGGACTTCGCCAGCCGCGATCGCTACCGACAGGCCCTCGAAGCGCTGGCCGACGGCACTGGCGAGAGTCAGGTGCGGGTGGCGCAGCAGAGTATCGAGGCGGCCCGCGACGCCCGCGGGCCTCGCGCCACGCCACGCGAGGGACACGTCGGGTACTACCTGATCGGTCAGGGGCGCCCACGGCTCGAGGCGCGGCTCGAACATCGCGTCGGCCTCCGTCGCCGCATCACGCGGCAGATCTTCGCGCGTCCGACGCTCGCGTTCCTGCTGCCGGTCGCCTTGCTCACGCTGGTGCTGCAGGCCGTGGCGCTGTGGTACGCGGCCCGCCACGGGGCCGGGCCGTGGCTGCTGCTGGCCGTGTTCGTCGTCAGCGCCATCCCGGCCTCCGATCTCGCGATTGCCGCGGTCAACCGCGCCGTCGCCCGCCTGGTCCGTCCGCGCCGCCTGCCACGCCTCGACCTCGAACGTGGTGTGCCCGATCAGGCCCGGACGATGGTGGTCATTCCGACGCTGTTCGGCAGCATCGCCGCCGTCGAGGACCTGGTCTCGCACCTCGAAGTCCAGGCGCTCGGCAACCTCGACGAACGGATCCACTTCGCGCTGCTCAGCGACTTCACCGATGCCGCCAGCGAGCACATGCCCGACGACGGCGCCATCATCGCGGCGGCGCGCGCCGGCATCGCCGCACTCAACGCCCGTCACGGCAACGGCCGCGACGATCGCTTCTACCTCTTTCACCGCGTGCGTCGCTGGAACGAGAAGGAGGGGCGATGGATGGGATGGGAGCGCAAGCGCGGCAAGCTGGAGGAGTTCAATCGCCTGCTGCGTGGCGCCACCGACACCAGCTTCCATCACGTGGTCGGCGACCGGTCGATCCTGCCGCAGATCCAGTACTGCATCACGCTGGACAGCGACACGCGCCTGCCACGCGACACGGCGCGGCAGCTGATCGGCATCATGCTGCACCCGCTCAACCAGCCGGTCGTCGACCCGACGCTTCGTCGGGTGACGCAGGGCTACGGCATCCTGCAGCCGCGGGTGAGCGTGACGATGTCGAGCGCGGCCGGCTCGTCGTTCGCGCAGGTATACGCGGGGCACACCGGTGTCGACCCGTACACGACGGCGGTGTCGGATGCCTATCAGGACCTGTTCGGTGAGGGCATCTACGCCGGCAAGGGCCTGTACCACGTCGACGCCTTCCGCGAAACGCTCGAGGGTCGCGTCCCCGAGAACGCGTTGCTCTCGCACGACCTGTTCGAGGGGCTGCACGCGCGGGCCGGACTGGTCAGCGATCTCGAACTCGTCGACGACTATCCGTCGACCGTGCTGGCCCACGTCCGGCGCCAGCGGCGCTGGGTGCGTGGCGACTGGCAGATCCTGCTGTGGCTGTTCCCGTGGGTGCCGACGCCGAACGGCATGGCCCGCAACCGCCTGCCGTTCATCAGCCGCTACAAGATCTTCGACAACCTGCGCCGCAGCCTGGTGCCAGCCGCCTTGATGCTGATGTTGCTGGCTGGCTGGGCGGTGCTGCCGGGCCGTCCCGTCGTGTGGACGGCGCTGGTGCTCGGTGCCGCTGGCGCACCGGTGCTGCTGACGCTGGTGCGTTTGCTGACGCTACCGTGGGCCGGCCGGCCGCTGGTGCTGTACTTCCGTCGCTACTTCTCCGACGTCGAGAGCAGCGCGGCGCAAACGCTGTTGACGCTGATGCTGCTGCCGTTCCACGCCTGGCAGCTGCTGCACGCCATCGGACTGACCCTGGTGCGGCTGCTGGTGACCAAGCGTCACCTGCTCGAATGGGAGACGGCCGCCAGCGTGGCGCGCTCGCGCACGCCGGACGGACGGGCGGGCTTTGCGGTGTTCTACGCGGAGATGGCCGCCAGCCTGATTGCGGCGGGCCTTGCCGCCCTTGCCGCGATCGTCGGTGGCGGTACGGCCTGGATCGCCGCCACGCCGTTCGTCGTCGGCTGGCTGCTGGCACCGGCCATCGCCCTGCGACTGAGTGCGCCGCGCGAACGTCGTCGACGGCCGTTGTCGCCGGACGAGCGGGCCCAGGTACGGCGGCTCGCGCGCAAGACGTGGCACTTCTTCGAGACGTTCGTCGGGCCAGGCGATCACTGGCTGCCACCCGACAATTTCCAGGAGGTGCCGTCGCCGGTCGTGGCGCGACGGACGTCGCCGACCAACGTCGGGATGTCGCTGCTCGCAGGGCTGGCAGCGCGCGACCTCGGCTACCTGACCGTACGTGAGTTCGTCGAACGCACGAACGCGACGCTCGACACCTGCGATCGTCTCGAGCGATACCGCGGGCATCTCCTCAACTGGTACGACACGTCGTCGCTGGCAACGCTGTGGCCGCGCTACGTGTCCACCGTCGACAGCGGCAACCTCGTGACATCGCTCGTCGCGCTGGCCGCTGGCTGCGATGGCCTCGCGGAGCTTGACGCGCGCGAACCGTCGCTGCTCGACGGGCTGCTCGACACCGCCGACGTGGTGCGGACGATTGCCGCCGATCCCGCGCAGGCGGGCGAACCGCTCGCGCGCACACTTGAAACGGCAGCAATTCGCCTCGGCGACGTTCGCGAGGCAGCCGATGACGACGCTCGGTCCACTGTTCTTCGCGGCACGCTGGCCGACCTCGATGCCGTCCTCGGCGCCAGCATCGAACCGGCCGGACCCACTGTTCCGCCTCCCGCGCTGGTCTCCTGGGGCCATGCGCTGCGCGCGGCGCTGCACCGCTGCCTCGGCGACGTGGCTCTCGACGATGACCTGCGGGCGCAGCTGCGCACGCTGGCGGCGCGTTGCCGTGCCCAGGCCGACGGCATGCCGTTCGACTTCCTGTACGACCGCACACGCCACCTGTTCGCGATCGGGTATCGGCTCGCCGACGCCGACGGGCCGGGCGTGCTCGATGCGTCGTATTACGACCTGCTGGCCTCCGAGTCTCGGCTGGCGAGCTTCATCGCCGTGGCCCGCGGCGACGTGCCGCAGCGTCACTGGTTCCACCTCGGACGCACCGCCGTGAGCGTCGATGGCATCCCGACCTTGCTGTCGTGGAGCGCCACGATGTTCGAGTACCTGATGCCGGCACTGCTGCTGCGATCGTTCCCGCGCACGCTGCTGGAGACGACGATGCGGCAGGCCGTGGTGAGGCAGATCGCGTACGCCCGCCAGCGCGGCGTGCCCTGGGGCATCTCCGAATCGGCCTTCGACGTCGTCGACAGGCACGGCACCTACCAGTACAAGGCGTTCGGCGTACCTGGTCTCGGCTTGAAGCGCGGACTGTCCGACGACCTCGTGGTGGCTCCGTATGCGACGGCGCTGGCGTTGGCGATCGACCCGCGGGAAGCGTTGCGCAACCTGACGCGGCTGGCGCAGGCGGGGGCCGACGGCGTCTACGGGTTCTACGAGGCCATCGACTACACGCCGCGCAAGCGCCTCGAGCCCGGCGAGACGATGACCGGCTCGGGTAGCGAAGGCGTCGTCGTGCGGACGTGGATGGCGCACCACCAGGGCATGAGCCTGCTGGCCGCGACCAACGCGCTGTGCGACAACGTGATGGTCTCGCGCTTCCACGCCGACGTACACGTCCAGGCGACCGAGCTGCTGCTGCAGGAACGTGTGCCTGGGCACGCGGCCGCAGCGCCGCCGCGCGCGGCCGAGGCGACCCGCGCGGTGTGGACGCCGCCGGCGATTCCGTTGCGCCGGTTCAGGACGCCTCACACGTACTACCCGCACGCGCAGTTCCTGTCGAACGGGTCGCTGGTGACGGTGATCACCAACGCCGGCGGTGGCCACACGCGCTGGCGCGGGTTGTCGCTGACGCGGGCCCGTGAGGACAGGACCGCCGACGTCGGCAGTCAGCACATCTACCTGCGCGACGTGCGATCCGGGTTGGTGTGGTCGCCCACCTATCACCCGACGCGCAAGGAACCGGAGGACTACTACGTCACCTTCGCGACCGACAAGGCGACGTTCCAGCGGCGCGACGACGAGATCGAGACCCGGCTCGAGGTGGTGGTCTCGTCCGAGGACGACGCGGAGGTGCGTCGACTGTCGCTGACCAATCGGAGCAACCGCCCGCGCGAGATCGAGATCACCAGCTATGTCGAGGTGGTGCTCGGCCGCCCCGAGGACGACTTCGCGCATCCGGCGTTCGGCAAGCTGTTCGTGCAGACCGAATACGTGCCGGACGGCACTGCGCTGATCTGCAGCCGGCGGCCGCGCTCGGCGACCGAGACGCCACCGTGGGCGTTCCACGTGATGAACGTCGAGGGGCGCAGTGCGTCGCAGACCGAATGGGAAACCAGTCGTGCGCGCTTCGTGGGTCGCGGGCGGACGCTGGCCTCACCGCTGGCCATGGACGGCAACTCCCTGAGCGGCACGGTGGGCTCGGTGCTCGACCCGATCATGAGCCTGCGGCAGCGCATCAGGCTGGAGCCGGGCGGGTTTGCGCGCCTCTCGTTCGCGACCGGCGCGGCCGACAGCCGTGACGCGGTGGTCGCCCTCGCGCATCGCTACCGCGACCGCGGCGCCAGCGTGCGGGCGTCGGCCATGGCCTTCACCCACAGCCAGATGATCCTGCGCCACCTCGGGATCTCGGGCGAACTGTCACGGCAGTACGACCGTCTGGCGTCGCGCGCGCTGTATCTCGACGAATCCCTGCGTGCCTCTCCGGCGACGATCGCTCGCAACACGCTCGGGCAGAGCGGACTGTGGGCGCACGGCATCTCGGGCGATTTGCCGGTCGTGCTCGTGCGCGTCCAGGAGGAGGACGACCTGCGGCTGGTGCGGCAGGTGCTGCAGGCGCAGGAGTACTGGCGGCTCGCCGCGCTCACCGCCGACGTGGTGATCCTCAACGAACATCCGGCCGACTACCTCGATGAGGTCCACCACAACCTGGTGAGCCTGCTGTCGGCAGGTTCGTGGGCCGGCTGGCGCGACCGGCCAGGCGGCGTGTTCCTGCTGCGAGCCGACGGCCTCCCCGAAGCGGATCGATGGCTGCTCGAAGCGACCGCGCGCGTCGTGCTCGAGGGCGCGCGTGGTGAGTTGTCGGAGCAGCTCGATCGCCCGACACCGGCGTTGCCGCCGCCGCCGCCGCCGCGGCCAGCGCCCGCGCCAGCTCCCGACGACGCGCCGACAATGCCGGCGCTGCGCATGTTCAACGGCATCGGCGGGTTCAGCGAGGATGGCCGCGAATACGCGATCACCTTGCGCCACGACACCGACACGCCGGCGCCCTGGTCCAACATCCTGACCAACCCGGACTTCGGTTCCGTGGTCACCGCGTCGGGAGCGTCGTTCACCTGGTCGGGCAACAGTCGTGAGCATCGCCTCACGCCCTTTGCCAACGATCCGGTCGGCGACCCGACGTCCGAAGCGATCTTCCTGCGTGACGAGGACTCGGGTGACACGTGGGGCGCAACGCCTGGGCCGCTGCCGCGTCAGCCCGGCGACAACTGGCTCGTCCGGCACGGCGCCGGCACGACGTCGTTCGAACGTCGCCGCGGCGACCTGCCGCAGCGACTCGACGTGTTCGTTCCACCCGACGCCTCGGTGAAGGTCGCGATGCTGACGATTGGCAACACCGGAACGGCACCGCGGCGCCTCGGGCTGTTCGGCTACAATGAATGGGTGCTCGGGCCGCCCCGGCCCGGCATGCAGCGATTCGTGGTGACGGGTCGCGATGCCGCGACCGGTGCCGTGGTCGCCCGCAATCCCTTCGATCCCGATGGCGGCGGTCGCGTGGCGTTCGCCTGGTGCAGTGAGCCGGTGGTATCGGTGACCGGTGACCGCACCGAGTTCCTCGGACGCAACGGTTCACTCTCGGCGCCGGCGGGGCTCACGCGCGAGAGCCTGTCCAACCGCGTTGGTGCGGGTCTCGACCCATGTGCGGTCCTGCACGCGACGGTCACACTGGCGGCGGGCGAGCAGAAGCGCATCGCCTTCCTGCTGGGCGAAGCCGCCGATGCCGAGAGCGTGGCGACGCTGATCGGTCGCTACCGCGACGGCGCCGGCCTCGATGCCGGTCGCGCGCAGGTGGTCGATCAGTGGGATCGTCTGCTCGGCGCCGTGCAGGTCCACACGCCCGAC